>NZ_RJNR01000016.1:0-32101 GCF_003942685.1 Streptococcus mitis
CTCCTCAATAGGGATAATATGAGCTTCTGGAACAGGTAAATCCAACATATCTTGTGTTTGAATGTCGGCTGTTTCTTTATAGATTTTCATCAACTCAGGTAGATTGACAAACTTTTTAAATCGTTTCTTAGGTTGGTACTTATCCCCTGTAGGAGCTAATTCCATAGAGTTTTGAATTTCTCCAAAAGCACCTACCCAAGAGTCAAAATAATCAACTTGATAGCGTTTTAAGATATCGGGTTGAATGTAGTTCATCATAGTGTATAACTCACTAATAGAATTGGAAACAGGTGTTCCTGTCGCAAAGACAATATTTTTAAAATCATGTTCTTCCTGAATCTGTCGAACCTTCATTTCCATATCCACATTTTTCTTAGACGTTGTATTAGTAATCCCTGCTACATTTCCAAGTCCAGTAATGGGACGAATATTTTTAAAGTGATGTGCTTCATCCACAAAGAGAAAATCAATTCCTAAGTTCTCAAAATCAATAAAACTATCACGATTAAAGCGTTGGAGTTCTTCCAATTGTTTCTCTAGACCACTTATTGATTGTTCTGCTTCTTTAACGGTATACTTATTTTCAGAATGTGTTTTAATCTCTCGTAGTTCATTGAGTTTATCCTCAATATAGTTCATCTGTCTTTCTTTACTGACAGGGATTTTTTCAAATTGAGAATCCCCAATGACAATGGCATCGTAATCTCCTGTAATAATACGTGACACAAATTGTTTTCTTCTCGCCTTCACAAAATCTTTCTTAGTAGTCACAAAGACTTTTTTAGTAGGGAAAAATTTCATGATCTCTTGGCCAAATTGAGCAGACAAACTAGAAGGCACTACATACAAGGGCTTATGAACCATCCCCAACTCCTTTAATTTAAACCCAGCACCAAGCATGGTCAAGGTCTTTCCTGAACCTACCTCATGAGCTAATAAAGCTCTTTTTTCTTCTACGATTCTTTGAATGGCATTCTCTTGATGAGGGCGAAGGCTGATGTTTTGTGCCAAGCCATCAATGACTAGATGGCTACCGTCATATTCTCGACTAACTGTTCGATTATAAAGACGATTATAGCTTTCCTCAATGACTTGTTGGACTTCTGGATACCGTGAGACAAATTCTTGAAAGAGCTCTTGTAAATGCTGCTCTTTTGCTCTTAGAACAGAGGTTTTTTCCAAATCTGTGATGGTCTTTTTCTTTTCTCCTTCCGTAATAGTCATAGTAATCGTCGGTTGGTTCGAATTAAGTAAATTCTCAAAAATCTTTCTTCCTGTATCATAACGTGACCCACTAACTCCAAGACTACTATCTTTGGCACTTGGATAGCGATAAGCAAATGATGTCCTTAAATGAACCTGCCCATCAACAGGATTCACTTCAATGACTTGTTCAACATCTGGCGAAGACAATTCAAATTCACGATTGGTAAAACATTCAAAGGCAAATTTACCATAAACGGATTGAGGAATCCAACGTGACCCTATTTTAAACTCAATATCTGCCAGATGAATCCTTGGAGGGCGAACAGATTCTAATAAATCTAAAGCATGGCTCCAATCATATTCTTGGTTGTTTTCCTCCACTAATAGTTGAACTACTTCTATCTTATTGAGAATGTCTCCTGATAAAAACTGGTTCTTAGAAAGATATTTTCTTTCCCCTCTTAAATAGCTTTCTGGATCTATTAAAATCTGGTCACCTAACTCATCTAAAATAGCAGCTTGGCTATGTTCGGGATAAATGGATACCATATAGTCTAAATCAACCCCTCTACCATCCGATAAACTGGAGTTTAAGGCATCTAGAGCTGTTGAAACTCTTGTAATCACTCTCTCTGGCCTAACCAATGCTTTCTCAAAGGCTAAAGATTTTTTATATTTCACTTTCTGATCTTTAGAATCAATGTATTCATCTTCTAAACTTGCTAGTAAAGAATACTTATCGTCACTATCAAATAAGTTCCGATTGACTGAGGCATTCAAGTATCCAAATTGACCTACAAAGCGATCATAATCACGATTTAATGTACCAAGCAATACCTGAAAATCTGTCCGACTATAATCTGGATGACGTTGAATTTCAATCAATGATTGGTAAGTTTCTCTCAAATCAACCATGCCCTTAATACGACTAATATCCTTATCCGATAAGGGACTTTCATAAAAGACCGTTTTTTTGAACAAGCCCTTATATTTCCCTCTTTTACTCGCTTCTTCTGACTTGTATACATCTAGTGCTTCCTCATCTGTCAAATGAAGTTGTACGAATCGATCTATTTTATGTTCAGACAAAGAACTGTCCCAGGCTTTAAAATCTCCTTTCTCGTCTACATAATAACTAATTTCGTCTACTTTTGAACTTTTTCGAATACCATGCGTATCTCGGTAATAAATTTGATTACCCTCATATCCAAAAGAATAGAGCGCTAAGTCCTCACGTATACGACTTGGGACAGAATTATCCACTTCTTCTTGGATAAAAACAGGTGCTTTCAAAGAATTGTCAATTTGTTTAGGTGCTTCCACATTCTCTAATGCTTCCATTATGTCAGTAGCTAATGTTTCTGATACCCTCTTAACATTGAGGGTTCCTCCATTAAAATTACGTACCTCATATTCACCCAAAACTTGTGTGTTGTATTTCCCATCAAAATAAGGATTGATCCAGACACGCTTATCCTCCTCAAAGAGGATAGAGCCACTAAAGACAAGTTCCTCTTCATTAAGATTCTTTGCTTGATCCTTTTGAAAGAAGAGGAGGTCTGTGGTCACTCGAGTACCTGCAATCTTTTTAAAAGCCGTATCCGGCAAACGAACTCCCCCTAAAAAATGAGTGTTGGATTTAATCTCTTGTAAGACATTATCTGTCCGTTTATCCATTGTCCCAATAGATGAGATAATCGACACTTGTCCTCCGTCTCTTACTAAATCAAGTGAGTGTTTGACAAAGTAGTCGTGAATCATATAAGGTTTATCGTAGTTTTTATCGGCAATGCGAAAATTTCCAAAAGGAACATTCGTTAAGACTAAATCAAAACTATTATTTTGATAGGGCACTTCTTCAAATCCTCGCACTTCAATATGGGTATTGGGGTGGAGTTGTTTTGCGATTGCGCCTGTCACGCTGTCTAATTCAACCCCATAGAGTTCTGATTTATCTCGTATACTTCTAGGCATAGCCGCAAAGAAGTTCCCAGTCCCCATAGAAGGATCTAATATCCTTCCTCCCTCAAAACCATCATCCAGTAATTTTTGCCAAATCTGTCGAATAATCATTGGGTCTGTATAATAGGCTGTGAGAGAACTTTGTTTCATGGTGGAGTATTCTGACTTACTTACTAAACTCTTAAGAGTTAAACGTTCTGTTTCATACTTTGGATTGAGTTCATCAAAAAATTCATTGGCAAGACCACCCCATCCAACATACTTGGCTAGTAGTTCTTGTTCTTCTGGACTTGCTTGTCGTCTCTCTTTTTCTAATCTTTTAATAAGATCAATTGCGGCGATATTCGTTTCAATTTTTTCTCGATTTGTCTTAGGATAAAAGTCCTCTAAATCATCTGGAAAAACAAAATCTAGAACAGGGATATCCGTCTCTTCTATGCCTACAATAAGCGTTTCTGTTTCCTTATCCTTATCTTTTTTCTTTTCATTTTCTTCTTCCAGATAGGAAAACAAATCTATTTCCTGACTTTCACTTGGTGATTCAATCTCAATATCTGAATCTTCTTTTTCAAGTTCTACATGAGACAATACTTGTTCAATCTCTTCCAAACTGTTCAAGTATAAGATAGGATTCTCTTCAAATAACTGGTTGGAATCATTGAATAGCTCTAGGCGAATTAAGTCATTTAACTGTGCATTTTCAATCGAAACCAACTGAAAAACTTGTCCTTTATAACTTACTTGTGAACCGATTGGATATTCCCTCAAAGCTTCTTCTACAATTTTATCGACATTAGAAAAGGAGTTCGTTTCTTCCGTTTCCTGTTCAATATCACTTGAAGGAGATAAGGATTCCGCTACTTGCTTAGACTTTTCTCTTATAGCCTTTACTTCATCAAAATGAGTAATAATCTTCAGCTTTTGTGTAAGTGGAAGTTGTTGGTAGTTTTCTTCATGATGGACAAGATTCGTAACAGTATCTAAAGTAGCCATCAATTCTGAACCCAAATAGGCTAGAAGATCTCCTTCTTTTTCTTCAAAATGAATCTCAAGAACCTCTTTTTTTAGTTCTTTGGAATCAACCATTAGAAGAAATTCCTCTATATCTCTACTAATACGGTCAGATAGATTATTCGCAACTCGATAGACGTTGACTAAATTGACATCCTGATTCTGATGAAATACAAGCTCACTTAGTTGTTCTAGCTTTTCTTTTTCAGATTGGATGTAAAATCGAGTGGAAAGATTATAGGTTGCGACTTCTAGCACCAAGTTTTTCTCAAAATTACTTAATTGGGATAATTTATCTAGACCTGCTTGTCCAAAATTTCTTGTGTAACTTTCTAAATCTTGATTATTATTTTCAGAACTGGCCTCTAGAAAAGAAACAATATCTTGTTCAAAAGAATAGACATGAGCTATCTCTTCTATCTTGCCTTCTTCAATCAAAAAACTCTCTACCAAATCCTGCCATTTCTCATCAAAATGTTGAGCTTGATAACGAAGAAATAGGTCCATTTTCTCTCTATCTTTTGGAATTGTTCCACGAAACATAGCTAATATTTCCTTTACTTCCATACTCGCTCCTTTCATCTATACGAAAATAGGAGAATCACATGATTCCCCTACAACTCTATCTCCATTTCAACCTCTTGAGGACTGGTTTCTAAATCACTAGACAAAAGAGAAACGGCATCTGTTCTCATGTAGTAATTATATAAGTCTTCAAGGTCTTGTTGGTTTTCAATCCCTGTTTCAATACTAATCAGAGCCTGTATAAATTCCTTGTAGTGACTCTCCATCATATCTGAAATCTTTTGTTTCATTTCCATAAATACTGATGTCGGTTCAGTTATACTTGTTTGTTCCATGTCTTGTAAATCCTTTTCTAAGGGATTGGTTCCTTCTTCTACTTCCACTAAATCTGAACGACCATCACCATCAGAATCTGCGCTAAGAGGATTGGTTCCTAGCGCCAATTCTTGAGCATCAGTTAATCCATCTTGATCCGAATCACGTTGATAAATGGCTTCCATATACTTCCTTCTTTCCTAGTTAATCTTTTTTCACTCCAATCCTACCAAATATTCCTTGAAAGAAGTATCACAAATCGAGTAGGGGATAATCTCTAGCCCCTCTCACACCACCGTACGTGCCGTTCGGCATACGGCGGTTCAACTAACTTTTAACGCATGTAGTTCAAGGTAATAATCCAAACACGAAACCAGTCCACGTTTTTCGCGGGTGCCCACGGAGGACTTACACCTCAGATGCACGACATGCCCGTCGTACACAAAAAACGGTTCATTACCTAATATGGTAATGAACCGTTTTTGAGAATATAAAGAAAGATTTGGATTTGATAAACCTAACTCAAATTACTTATTAATGTACTGAGTAACGTTTTGCAATATCCGCGATATTATCAGCGATAAGGTCTGAAGTCAAATGAGAGCCTCCATTATCCAACTCTTCAAACCAATTCTTCAATACAACATTTGTGACAGAAGAAACAGTATCAGGAGTAATGCGATAATTCTTCCGTAAAAACTGTTCTACCTCAACTCTAAGAGCTTGTTTTTCATTTGTCAAAATCATATCGTGTCCTCCTTAACTAAGATTAGTTTATTTGCAATTTTTTGATCACATATACAAAGTTGTGTATCACCCTGATATTTTCCCAAAAGAATATCAGCGGTTTTTTCTAAGGAATTTACTCCCTTGAAATAGTCATCTAAAGTGACTTTCAAACGAGTAACTTGACCATCAAGAACTGGGCCAAATACTGCTGAAAAATTATGAAAATTAATTCCAGCCTTAGCGTCTAACTTCAATCTATTTTTATAAACAAACTGAAAGTATTCTTTATCAATTTCAAAAATCTTCGTTTCAACATCATTAGAATCTTGAAACTGATAACTTAAAACAACAGGCTTTACGTTTGGATTAAAAGGAAGTTCATCTTTTGTTTTTCGCTGAGCCCATTTAACAGCCTGATCAAATTTAGATGTCACATAAAATCCTATACCAAAATCACAGTTCCGTTTACTATGATAAACATCTATTCCATCTTTTAAAGATGGAACCTGAGTAGATGTCGTTCCGTGATACCAAACGGCTGTGTTGCTAAATTGATTACTAAAGCTTAACTCTCCCATAAATTAATTATATCATTTTACTATAATTTATGCACGTACTATTTTATAAATTTCATCTCTCATTAACTATTTTCCGTTTCAGTCATTAATCCATTGATTAATATGTAAACCAAAAATCACTAATAGTATCAGTTACCTTTGATTCTTAAATTGAATTTTGCTCCTTTAAAATAAAGTCTTTAAACGCATTATTGAAAATAGTGATAGCTTTAGAAGCTTTTCTGCTCATTAAGTAAGTAAAAGAAACGGGGGTGGTTACTGTAGTGGTTTCAAGATGAGCAATCTTATCTGTAAAAGTCTTTTTTAAGTAAAGGGGCAGAAAGGAAATGCCTTGATTCATTTCTATTAGTTTGGCAGTTACTGTAATATCATTGATAGTAGTGAAATCGGCTTCTGGAACTAGCTCAATGATTTCTTTTTTTAGATTTTCCCAATAGACGGGGTGGTTATCGGATAATATTTTATAGTTTTTAAATAATTGTAATTCGTCGCATTTGACTGTTGTTTTAGGATAAAAGAGGGCAATCTTTCCTTCACAAATTTGTTCGGATATGATTTTTTTACTATATGGAACTTCTCTATCAATACCAATATCGAATGTATTCGTTTCAATAGCTTGTTCAATATGGCTATTTAGCACGGATACAGAGATATCAATATCTGGATAGCGCTGAAAGAATTCTTGTAAAAATTGTGGTAAAAGGTATGTGGCAATGTAAGGAGATACGGCAATTTCTATATGAAATTGTTGTTTTTTATTTTGTAGCCTAATCTTTTGAATACTTTGCTCATAGGTTTGTATAAGATTTTCAGCAATCTCTATAAATTCTCTTCCAACAGCAGTTAGTGTCAAGTTTCTTCCCACTGTTTCGAAAAGTTGAACTTGAAGGTGCTTTTCTAATTTCTTAATTTGTTGATGTAGCGTTGGTTCGGTAAGAAATAGCTCTTCGCTGGCTTTACGATAATTGAGATGTTTTGATAATACCAAAAAAGTGTAATACCAATCTAAGTTCATAGTTACTCCTATTTATAAATTTTTTCTTAATGATTTCTAAACTTTTTTCAAATTTTAAAATACCTTGATATAGTATACCATATTATTACAGATAGGAGCTCATATCTAATAAAATAAGGAGTGAGGTATGTTAGGAGATCTCTTATATTTAAATTTTAATTTTGAAGGGGTAATATGTATGTCGCTAATCGCTTTAGCTATTTATTGTATATTTAGCTTTATAATTCTTAAAGGAGAAAAAAATGAAAATTAAAACAACATTTAATAATATTTTACCAAAAGAGTTTGGAAAGGAAGCAAAAAGGGAAGATATAATGCAAGGAAATCCGGTTCGTTCTTTTGCGTTTGAAGTTGATAATTTACCCAAAGGTACTGAATATATCGCTTTTACTCTTATTGATTATGATGCCATTCCTGTTTGCTCTTTTCCTTGGATTCATTGGAGCGTTGCTGATTTAAAAGTTAATGGTGATAGTATTCAGATTGAAGAAAATATGAGCCGAATTGGTCAATTAATTCAAGGTAAAAATAGTTTTTCTAGTCAATTTTTAGATGGTGATTTTTCTGAAATTGATACAATGTTTGTTGGACCGACTCCACCTGATCGAGACCATAACTATACTTTAAAAGTGTTTGCATTATCAGAGAAAACAGGACTAAAAAATGGCTTTTGGGTTAATGAATTACTAAATAAAGTAAAGGATTTAACTTTGGGTACGGTTGAGTTAGACCTTATTGGAAAATGTTAAAGTCATGATTGGTAAACCTAAATAAATTAAACGTTTAGGTCTTGTTATTATCTTGTAAAACCAGTAAAGTAGCTAATTCTACTATTTTTAGGGGAGTTAGTCACAAAGAAAATCAAACAGTTAGACTGACTGTTTGAGTATGAAAAAAGCAGATAAAAAATCCCTTGAGTAAATAACTTGAGGGATTTTAAAGGTTGGGATAGGGTATTGAAAAGCTCGTACAAAGTATAATAAAAATCCCCACCAAATTTTGAAAATCTATTGAAATGTATTGAAGTTTATTAGCAGNATACATAAGTGGAAAGCTTAATTTTAATACATTTAGAAGATTATTGAAAAATAAATATCACACTTTCAGTCTTATTAAAATCCTTATAACTGTATTTTGAATGATTTTCCCCAACCAAGCATCCCTCTCTCTTATAAAATATATACATTCAGTTGTATGAAATGTAATATTGTTCTTATCAGACTTGAAACTTTTACCAATCCAACTATTTATCTTATACATTTAATTTAAACCTATAGTATCCTATTTTCTTAATATTCTACAGTGTAACACTGCATTTATATTATAACGCTAGTATGTTCAGAAAAGAAATACTTTGTAAGCCAATATCTGTTATAACGGAAATTGTTAGAGATGTCTATCATAACAGAAATTGAGATAATGTCCATAACTTCCCTGAAGATAAATTATGTAGTCACAAACTATTTCATATCCAATCTAGTGTAGGTTGTTTGGAGCATATCATCAACAAAAAAGAGAACGAGCTAAAACTGCGTTCACCTTAAAATGGTAATACATTACTATCAAAGTAAAAAAGATGACTTACAGAACCTGTAAGCCACCTAGTCAGTCGGTTTATTCTGGTGTCTGCCACCGCTTGGCCCTTACGTCCAAGATTGCTATCGGATTTTGTTCTGGTGTCCGCCACCGCTTGGCCCTTATGTCCAAGATTACTATCAGATTGACCATGAGCCAACTACTCATCTACACCATTATTCTAACGAATATGAGCTACAAATGCAAGAGAAAAACTTATTTTGGATTTATACACTATAGAAAACATACACTATCTTTAGATTGAACTTTTGTTCAAAATAAGCTAGAATGAATTTAAGTAGAAACAGGAGATAGAACAAATGGCTACAATCAGTTTAACACGTGATATAAAACTAACAAACGAAGATGCTCTAAAAATTCTTAATCATAAACCATCTAAAAAGCTACAAGCAGTCTTGAAATCTATTGAATCACAAGACGCTACCGCTCCAACGAAAAATAAACTCATTTCAAAGTATCTGTAAGATGATAATTCAAGTAACACCACTTAAGCAATATCTTGAAAATATTCAAGTGCTGGCTCCTGATAAAACTGAGAAACAAGTTCAGGAGCTATTTAAAACTATCATTTTAGAAAATGTTAATTTTAACGGTAATGAAGAGATGTTGACTTATCTATCTGATGAAGCTCCCAATTTTGAAAAACAACATCGTTCTCGTAATTTTATCGTTGAAGAAACTGAAACAAATAACATCATAGGATTCTTTAGTTTGTCTCTCAAGGTTGTTGATATTTCTGATTTAGAGAACTCCTTAAAAAAGAAACTCGTCTAAAAGGGAAAAGTCCCAAAGATATTGATTATCCCCCTGTATTACTTATCGGTCAATTCGGCAAAAACACAAAGCTAAATAAACTATCAGGACAAGATTTATTTGAAATTGTAATTCAAAAAATTGAAGAATTTCGAGCAATTGTAGGAACTCAGACGATATTTTTAGATAGTATCAATCATCCTAAAGTCATTCAATTTTATGAACAGTTCGGATTTGTTGCTTACAGTCAATTGATTAAAGACGATCATCAAGTAAGTTATCAGCCTATAGCATTAAATATATCACTCTATAAAAAATAAGAATCATGTCACCTAAACTGATGACATGATTCTTTTATTTCACCGTATAGGCAAAACTGATGGCACTATCTGCTTGAGAGATTTTTCTAAAGGTATAGTTAGGATTGCCACCATAGTTGGTTTCAGACACGAGGAAAGAACCGTCATCATATACCTTCTCTACAAAGGCCACATGACCATAGTCTGCTGGTGTGCCATGTGTACCTCCCACAAAAGAAACAATAGCACCTGCTCTTGGTGTAGAGCCTGTTTCCCCACCAAGACTTGAAGCTGTCGCAACCCAGTCCTGACCATTTCCCATGGTATTAATGATTGAAATCATCTCTCCGTTTCTACCTTTTAGCTTTAATCCTAACTGGTTCATACGAGCCGCAACACCCCAAGTACATTGTCCATAGGCATAGGCCATACCATCTCCACCACCAGGAACAGAATGATTATACAAGTCCCCACGAACACCTTCAAGGGATTGTGGATCACTCTTAGCCTGTCCTCCATTTGTTTGGCTAAAGCCTTTTTCAATTTGGTAATACCATTCCGTTGCTCTGGTTTGTCTTTCCAGTAGTTTGTCACCAGAATTTCCCTCCCAATAGGTGAGGAAGAGTTGGGCGAGATTGGCTGCACTGCCCGTATTTTTAAAGAAATCTTTTAACCAACTTTGATAGTAAGGACTATCCCCATGAAGCATAAAATCAAGTTGGAGGTTTAAATCATACCACTTCTTATTTTTGATATGTGCATAATTCAATAAGGCTGTATGACGTGTTGAACCATCTGCAGTATCCGTCCATTGCCCTAACCCCAAACCTCTATGAAGAATATTAGGATAAGCACCACTATAAATGGCTGGACCTCCAATCGCTAACCAGCTTTCATCATCCCATGAGGAATCGGTAGCGCCAACTGGAGGAGATAAATAATCTCCTTCAGCTCGTTTTGGATTAATAGAAGACTCTACAGACCAATTTCCTAAAATAGCCGCAATGGCTTGGGGACTTGCGCCTTGAGATTTCAAAAAATCATAAATATGTTTTGCTCGTTCAAACTCATCCCCACCAAACTGACCAATGGCAGGTAAGATAGTTGTCTGAAGTTGAATGACTTTGGGAAAATAAAATTGCGGATTGACATACACCAATTTTTCTTTCTTGTTCTTATACTTTTGATAGGAAACTTTCAAACCTGTATCATCTGGTGTTTCACCAATAATATCACCCGTTAGGACTCTTGTACCCTCAATCGCACGGCCATTATGAATAGAATACAAGGTCAATCGACTCTCATTCTCTCCTTTTCCGTTAGTGAGAATTATATTGTCACCATCTAGTGATACGACCCCATCCATTGGTGCGACAATCGTTTGGTGAGCCTTCGCTTCTAGTAGAATGTACTCCTGAAGAGTAGGTTTCCCGTCTAAATCATAGTATCCGTAACGATAAGTCATGGTTAGACTATCTTCGTTGCTTTGTCCCTCAAACGGATTGTCTAATTCCTGCATGGAAGCATAGACACCTTCTTCTTTTAGTTCCTTTATTTCCTCTTGATCGTCTTTCGATAGTTTATACTTAGGAGTTTCATAGAGGTCTTGCATGGATTTCAAATCTTCCCCATCGTTTAAATCATGCCACAAAGTAGATAGATAATCCTTGTAAGTTTCTGAACTAAATAAGTGAACTGGTTTGTGTAACTCATAGTCATGGAATTTAAAGTTCATATAGCCCATCACATCATCAATTTTTGTGTAATAGGTAATGCCTTTATCATTGGTTCGGGTATGTTCTGCATCTTCCCAAGTTAGGTGGGTATAAGCTTTTGTTAATTCAAATTCATCTTGTTGAATCAAACTAGCAGATGAAAATCCTAAAAAGAAGCTCATCATAAGTAAAAGAAGAAAGACTATTCCTCCAACTATCCAGGTTACAGGATTCCCAGCCGCAAATGTAAAGAAGGAAAAGGCTGCTTTTAGTTTTTGATAGATATTTCGGACACTTGTAAGACCTTGTTTCTTTAATTTTCGATACCGATTTTTAAAGGAACTTGGATTCTCTTTCGCTAGTTTCCATCCTTTTCCATCCTTAAAATGATGGTATCTCTCTTTTGTATTGGTCAGTCTTTTTTTGGTAAAACGACCTGTTACTTGGCCTGCTTTGACACTAGCTTTTCCAAGATTATAAGAAAGGCGACTGTAGCGTTTTCCTTTTCTAATGGTCTCTTGTAGCGTGCGATAACCTTCTAAATCTTCATTTTCTGAAGCTAACTCTCCTCCTTCACGTCCAAGGACATAAAGAAAAGTTTTGGCTTTCCTACTGACTTTTTTGGACTTATAGGCTTGTTTAGTAGATTTTAGATTCTCTTTGGCGGCCTTGACTTCTTTCTTAGTTTTTAATTCTTCTAAACTCTTCCCTTGAAAGAAAAAATTAGATTTTTGTTTCGATTCCTGACCATAAAGAAATTTTTGATTGGTTTTTCTTTCTTTACGACTCTCTTTTCTTTCTTCTTTTGCTTGTACCTTAGCTTCCTTAAATTGCTTCTTGGCTATTTTCAATC
This sequence comes from Streptococcus mitis, assembly GCF_003942685.1. GTDB lineage: Bacteria > Bacillota > Bacilli > Lactobacillales > Streptococcaceae > Streptococcus > Streptococcus mitis_CD. The sequence goes on from NZ_RJNR01000016.1 coordinate 12,558, forward strand.
GTTTCCTAGCATGAGGTAATCGTCTATCTCTTAATTCTTTGCGATTCAAAAGAGATGGAGGACTATTTTGAAGAATATGATTGTAGTCTTCATTTGCTTGTTTTACTCTCTCCTTTGAAGCTTCTCTCATATTCTCCAGCTTTTGCTTTATCTCTTTTTTCCATGCTTTTTCATCCAGTACAGCGGAATCTTTTTTCTGTTTCTTCACCTCCTTCTTTCCTTTTTTCAAGAATTTCTTCTCATCTTTTAGACTTCTTCTAAATGCCTTTCTTGCACGTATGATTTCTCTTTTATCCTTCATTTACCTTCCCCTTAATTAGAAGCCATTTTATCAGGATCTGTACTCATGATATCAAACAATTGAGTACCTTGAGGAATCTTATTTTTGAAGGGAACAACAACTGAACCAGCTTTTATCAGTCCTGCCCCTTTTTCTGGATTGACAAGGTATTTTTCGAGTTCTTTTGACAAGCCTAAGAGTTGAACCAATTCTTCTCGGTCATTTTTTGCTTGCTTGAGGAGAATCATAAATTCACTATTTGCAATAATCCGTCTACCGTTTGGATCTAACAATAAAGTTTCAACATTTTGGGTTATCCCAGTCGGACTAGCTCCATATTTTCTGACACGACTCCACAATTTAAAGAAGAAATCACTGGCATATTTATCTAATAAGAGAAGCTGCATCTCATCAAAGTAAATCCAGGTCTTCTTCCCTAATTTTTGATTCCGAACGACACGATTCCATATTTGATCAAAAACAACCATAAGAGCGATTTGTTTCAGCTCATCTCCTAACTTTTTAACGTTATAAATCAAGAAATTAGAACCTGTCTGAATATTGGTCTTATGAGAAAAAATATCAAGAGAACCTTCGACATATAGTTCCATATCAAGTGCCAAATTCTGCGCTTCTTCTTCTGGTTGTTGACTCAAGACAAAGACCCATTCTTCCAAAGAAGGCTCTTTAAATGACTGATAGGTGAGTCTGGTAACTCGGTCGATAATCGATTTTTCTCTCCCATCCATTTTTCTATCCAATAACTTGCCGATAAAGGATAAAAGAAATTCTGATTTTACCTTTACAGGATCCTCATCCATATTTTCCTCAGACAAGTCAAGAACATTGAGATAAGTTTGGGAATCGGGCGCAATATCAATCATTTCTCCACCAAAAGCTCGTCCAATAACACTGTATTCTGCTTCTGGATCCACGATGATAATTTCAGTATTTTCACCAGATTCCTTGATTTTGGTCGTGATAATTTCATGCTTGGTTGCCATCCCTTTCCCAGCTCCAGATGTTCCTAAAATCAGACCAGATGGTGTATTTAATAGGCTGCGATCAATGGTAATAATATTACTTGATATTTGATTGATACCGTAATATTTCCCACTACGGTCTTGTAAATCTACTGAAGTCCATGGAGAATTCACTGCTACATTAGATGTTAATAAACTCCGTGATACTCCCTCTAAAAAATCACAACCAAATGGCAGTAAGCTATTAAAGGCTGCTTCTTGCATATATGGAAGTTTATCAATCATTAGGTCATTTGAGCCGGCCACTTGTTGGATAGTGTCTAGGGCTTGTTTGAGTTCTTCTTCATCCTGACCAAAAACACCAATCAAGAAGACCGTTTGAAATAGTTTATCTCCTGTCTCAGTCATGGTTTTTAAGAGTTCTTCAGCCTCATCGATATTGCTTTCTAATACATGGCCTACTTTTTCCAAATAGATACCTGTACGAGCCAGTTTTTGTTGTTCCCCAATCTTTTGGGATTCCATCAAGGTTTTCTTCGTGCGTAGTTTCTTCATGGCATCCGCTTTGGTCGAACTTTGAGCATGGAGGCTCACAATCAATTCCAAATCTCCTTGCATGAGGTCTCTGATAAACTGATCTCCTAATTCCATGCCGTAGTCTCTGACATAGACAATCTGCAATAAGCGGTCATTGATTTGTAGGTAATTTTTGTTTTTAAAATCCAAGAGGTTAGGAGCTATAAAGTGACGAGTTGTCTGACCCGATCTCGTTAAATCACGGTAAGAAAAAGGAAGATGGTGTTCTCCTCTAAGCATATCTGCCAACAAGTTCACCCGTTCTTCTCCAGCCAAGGATTCAAATCGAGCATCAATTTCTGAGAAACCACTCTTGAAATATTCTCCAATTTGAGACAAGGAACGATAGGCTTGTTTGGGATTAGTATCCTTTCTTCCAAAGCTAATCAGTTTCACAGCTGAAAAGTTATTTTCCCCACTGTCTAAATTCTGATTCATCATCCGATTCAATTCTTTACGGTAGGTATCATACCCATCTTCTTTTTCCTCATACAAAACACTTTGTCTAAACTTTTCTAAATTCAATCTTTTATTAAAGATAGTCAATTGGAAGTTGGTTTGGTCATCTAGTGAGTTAATCAAATCAGAATACTTCTCAATGATTGCCCCCTTGTCTTCTAAACCAACAGTCTGGTAATTGACATCACCAAGTAAATAGCTTTGTGAGAAATAATCTTCTTTTACCTGCATCAGACCATTTTGATACAGGGCTTGATAGGAAAGAGTATTAGCCGTTGAGGGTAACACTTCCTCTTTTTTATCTTTAACTTTTTCCTTTTTATTAGTCATTGAAGTTTTTTGTTTCTTTAATGTATTTGATTTTCTTTTCATGTTCAGATCCTTTCTTTCCTGTAATTGTGCGTAGGGGAACCGTTAATTCAAAATGAAGACGGTATTTCAAATAATGTTCAAAATATAAATCATTGGGTTTATAGACTCCAAAAAGCATGAGGGGGATGGTAAAAGCAAACACAAAACCGTAAACAAACCAATCTCCAAATTGCCAGAAAAAGAGATTCAAGCCCAAAACAATAATTGTGACAATAAAGGCTGGTAAAACAAAGATGATTTGCCTTGTGGTAAAACCTAACCAAGCCCTGTGTTGGTATTTTGAGATGTCTTTAAAGACACGTGTATTCATGACTTTCCTTTCTAAAAAGGCTAAGAAGCAATCACTTCCTAGCCTTTATCTAATTACATACCTAAGATTGAGCGAGCCGTACGTTGAGAACCAACGAGGGCAATAATCAGTAAGATAGCTTGTATTAAACTACCAAACATAATCGCAAGAGATTGCAGGACTCCTGCACCATTTGAAACAGCTATTTTCCCAGCAGATTCAAACAAAGGAACAAGAGAAACAATCAGAAAAATAAGAACCCCTTGTACCGCATAGACCATAATATTTTTTAAATAGCCAATACCAATAGACTTCCATTCATCACTTAAAAATGTTGGAATCGTAAGAGGGGCAAATGGGATCATAAGGTAGAGTTGAATAAATCGAATAGAAACCAAAAGATTAACCATGGCTGCACTTACTATCCGAACAAGCCAAATGAGGAGGGCGAAAAATCCCACAATCATACGACCAATAAATCCTGACCCTTTTAATCCAGAGATGGTGTCATACTTTGCCCCACCGTGAGCCACAATCGAAGCCACTTGTTCAATGGCATGACTCGCAATCCCGATGATGGCTTCTACAATTACGGTAGTGTTGGTAATTACAACTGCGACCATGATATAACTAATCAACATCGGCGCTAATGCTTCAAAGGTCATCGCTCCACCAGAGTTAGCAATTTTCTTTGCCATCTTCGAAAATTCTAAGATGAGAACAACTGATAAAATCGCAACTCCAAGAGGCTGCATGACACTTTTAGTAATACTAGACATATAAGTCCATACTGTTGGATTGTAGCTAGATAGAGATTTAATCAGATCTACCGTAGATTGTAAATCTACATTAAACCCTTCAAATAAATTTTCAGCTGATATTTTTTCAGATGCAAGGTAAACAAAGGGTGAGACTAAACTAAGATTCATGTCATTGTTTATCCTCCTAAATTGAAATTTGAGTTACAAAGGCTCCAGCAGCCCCTACCATAACACCACCGACAATTTCAAGAATGGCATTCCGAACACCTGGGCCACCATCTTTAATGTTGGTTGCAAGGTTGACAATCCCCACAACAACGAGAAAGGCACCAACCGCAATCAATCCCTTCTGNAACAAAGACATAGCTTGTGCAAACATAGCACTTGCGTCTACTCCATAAACAAAACCTTTAAAATGCGTAATCATCTATTTCCTCTTTTCTATTTTTATTTTAAACTAGATTCAAAAGTTAAATCACGAATTCTNAGGCCTTCAAGATGATTTTCTTGTCTTTGATTCAAAGGATTGATTTGATAGTTCCACCACCGTTCATCGNTTTCTTGATTGGCTAGGTANTTCCAGTTTGGATGCTTAGTNGAATTGTANTTTTTGCTTTTAAAGACAGGCATATTGGCAATTCGAACCANNCATTCATGCCGTTTCATATTTCCNACTTCATCAGGTGTCATTAAATCACGAGCAATCTTTTGATGAGAAAGGGATCCTGAACCTGTCTGGCCAAAGGAACGACTAGTATTTCGAACATCAATGGTTTGTTTACCGAGTAANCCACTCATAAATTTAAAGGTNTCTTCATCATTACCACCTAAGTAGACTAAGCTATCACAGTTCCCCAAAATGGTTTTCCAAGCTTCTTTTTCTTTATAGAGCCCTTGAAGTTGGGCAATATTTTGAAGAATAGGAACGAGACTCATNTTNCGAGANCGGACTGTTGAGGTTTGTTCAGCAAAATCTGGNATTTCTCCGATATTTGCGAACTCATCTAANTANACTCTCACATGAAGAGGCAATTGACCCTTAAAATCAATATCTGCTTGTCTTGTTANGGTTTGAAATACGGTTGAAAAAAAGAGGGCTGAAAGAAAGCGAAAGGTACTATCGTTATCTGGGATAACTAAGTAAACCATTGATTTTTCCTNGCCCCATGTCTTCATATCAAGGGTATCTCTTTTGGTCAAATCCATGACACTTTGAATATTGAAGAGGGCAAATTTAGCAGTGGTTACAGCTATAACAGAATCCAGAGTCTTATCCTTATAATTTTGNAAATCTGCCCAATTTCGCATGGTAAAATTTTCAGTCCCATACTTTTTAGCATAATTTTCAAATAGAATTTCTAAGACACTTTTNTCTTGGTTTTCACCCTTGGATAAGTGTTTAATGAGTTTTGAGATTTCCGCAAAACTTGGATAACGCCCTCGTTTTTTTCGCTCTTCCACTTCTTTTTTTTGACGTTTCAACAAGTTTTGGTATTCTGTTTGACTTAAACGACTTTCTTCAATGAGCTGTTCTCTTGTTTTGGGTGGATTATAGAAATCGACCAAGTAAGAGGCTAAAGCACGGACTAAAGTCATAGAAGCTTCATCCCAAAATGGATCACTACGAGAGCCAGAGCCTTTGGTGTTATTGAAATAAACCGTCAGCATGCGATTCAAATCATTTTCTGTCTCTATATAGCGGAAAGGATTGAAGCCATCTGAGTTCTTCATATTGACTAAATCTAACACCTTTACTTGGTAGCCATGTTCCAAAAAGAGTTTGCCTGTTTTCTCGGCCAAGTGATCTTTAGGATCCACTACAATATTAGAACTATTCATTTGAATCAGATTGGGTTTCACAAAGCGAAAGGTCTTCCCACTTCCTGAACCTCCAATCACCGCAATATTCTTATTTCTATCATATTGTGGTGGCTTTTTATCTAACAAAGTTAGACGAACATCTTGTGCTAAGATCGTATCATGAGAAAATTCCTTACCGTAAAAGAGCTTCTTTTCTTTTAGAGTTCCAAAACGAGCACTACCGTATTCTACTCCTTCTCGGTATTGTTTTTTACCAGTCTCTAGATAGAGATAAACTAGTAACATCATCACAAAACCTAGTAGAAAAAAAGCGCTTGATTTTCCAGTAAAAGAAACATTCCATGGCGACTGAAGAACTTCATCTTGACCTTCCATTAGAAGATGAGTCCATTTATCTAAGGTATTTCCAGTATAGGAATCATACAAAAGCGTCAAACGATGAAAAAGATAGCCTAGTAAGATACCTAACAGTGAGAATAGTAGGAATTTCTTTCCACTGTACATCATCTCACCATCTCTTTCTGTTTGATGGCTCCTTCATGTCTAAAGGTAATTTGAGATTTAGCCTCATCAATAGCATTGTCTAATGACTTATCCATGGTAAAATCAGCTAATTTCTCAGGATCATTAACCATTTTTTCTAACAGATGGTCTAAATGATTGTCTAGAATCGAACGGTCTTTCGTGTAGAAATGCAGAGAATCTCCTTGCCAAGCGATGGCTAAAGGAATCTCTTCTTTTTCTAAAAAAGCTTTAAATTTCTCTATATCAATTGGTTTGTCTAAAAAATCTTTTTTCAGATTAATCGTATCAATCGAATAAGGAGATTGTAGCAATTCTTCTAATTTCTGCACCCCTATCTTATAGGCGGAATCCTGTGCTAAAGCCTGACGTCTAGACCATTCTAGAATCTTTAAGAGACTTCTTACAGTAAATAAAAGACTACGCTCTGCATATTGAACTGCCATTCGTTCCTGTTGTTCAGAGGACATCTGATGCCTCCTTCTTCACAAATAGCAGCTTTCCTTCTTTATAACGATAAGCTATCAATTTCTGACGTTGCTTAATCGACTTGACAACCTGCAGTAAATCTCTCGAATAAGGTTCTCGAAGAGTGACTTCTACTGCTTTTCCATCAAAGATACCAACACGTTTAAACTCAATGTAGTCTTTTTTGAGATGTCCTAAGCCCATACCAAAAGGAAAGTGATGAATCAATTGGATGGTACAACCACCTTTATTTCCCATTTGTTTCAAATCATACAAGTTTACTACCTTCATGATTAACTCCTTTATCTAGTTTGTCGCATCGTTTAAGTCTGGTAACGATAAACTCCGTGTCTGTTAGAAAATTCTCACACACGTCTTGTGCCAGTTGCCCTTCACAGGGGAAAACTCTCAGTCCCTACTTACACAGGCACGCTAATCAAGACGGAGTGGATTCAATTTTCAAAGAACAGGTAGCTTTATTATAGATAAGAGTAGTTGAAATTTTTATCACATTTTTATTTTTCTGTCGAGCTAAATTCATACTAATCAAAGAGTTTGAAATAAATTTGAGTATTATTAACTAACGTTCTTCGTCTAAAAATACAGTAGGGCATATTTCATTCTTTTATTTAAAATTGTCTAAATTCGACAGAAGGAAGTAGCAAGCATTGTCGCTAAAAAAATGCATCAGGTTATCCTGTGCATTTTTTTGACATCAAAATAATCAATCTCCTTTATGAGCTAATTCTTCTCTACAAGCTCTTTGGAGCAGAACAACTGTAAGTATAAAAACCACACATAAAATCAAGATACTTCTCTCAGCCCCAAAAACACCACCAGTATATAAATCTTGACCCGTTAAATTTGTACTGAATAAACTAAATGAAATTTTTATCCCACTCACTAATACTATTATATCAACCCACTACAGTTGACAAAGAGACAAAAAGACAAACCAGCCTAATGACTAGCTTGTCTTCAATCAAGAGAGGATTCTGTTCCCCCCATATAAGCACTAACATTCCAATGTGCACATATTGGAACGATATCCATAACTCCAGAGAATCTCTAAAGTTTACAATTTAAATGAATTAACAATTTTCCCAACTAAAAGCACTCCAGTTACCGCAACGGTTTGTACTGAATGTACTAAATCGCATTCCATCAACTTCATCTGTTTCGTCAACTTGAACAGATACTAATTGAAGATTTAATACTTCTTCTGCCATAGCTAGCTCCTCCTATTTAAATTTTTGGGATTAAGTACTTTATCCACCCTCATTATACTCTCTCCACCAGTAAAATGCAAGAAATTATACAAAATAGATTTAACTATTTTATATAGCGAAAACTTACAAATTTTTAAGAAATAATTTTTGCATTCTTAAAGATAAAATAGGAACTTTTAGTAATAAATATTAAAATAAATAAAATAATAGATACTATAAAATTTGGAAGTATTAACCCCAAAAGATTCATATCATCTATTAAAATATTCCCTAAAGAGTAGTATATTAAAGCCATAATTTTAATGTTAAGTAAAAATGCAATTAATGAAGTAACAAATGTCAAAAATATAGCCTCACCAACTTTAATCTTAACCATCTGGTAATTAGAAGTTCCTAAAATTTCAAATTGCTGAATCTCAATCCTTTCTTGATGAGATGACAAAAATGCAATTGAAATAATATTTGCAAGTACTATCAAAATTGGTGCTCCTACATAGACAATAAATGCCACTTTTAGCTCTAAATCACTGTCATCTTGAAATTGAGATAGTATATTCTGAGAAATCATTTGAAAACTAGAAATTAGTAATATAGCTCCTGTAATTGCAGCACTGATAGATTTTATATAAGGCTTACGATATAGTAAATTCCACTTCGAAACAATGAACATAAAATTATTTCTAAATATAATTATAGAAAGTAGTTTGATAAAACATGACTGTATAAAAGGAGATAATTGATAAATAATCACAATATCTAAGATTACAATATTGAATATTATCTGGGCCTTCGCTAAAATTGTGCTATCTTGGAAAATTTGTTGCAAAGAAAGCAACCAGATAACACTAAAACCAGCCAATAGCAGTATTCTTTTTACTATTGAAAGAACATGCCTTATTTTAGAACTCTTCCTATTTCTAATCTTCTTGAACGTATAAAAGCAACCACTTAGAAAGGCTAAAAATGAAATCAACACTACTGTAATGATACATCCAACAGCACTCATTTGAAATTGGATATCAGGTAATATATTTTCCCCGAAAAAGTATTGTAAAAAATAATAATAATTTGACGTAACAAATATAGAGCATAGATATGCAATAAAACTAATAATCGAGGAAATGATAAAAATCTGTCCCCCCACAAGAAATGATAGTTGAAGGCGACTTGCTCCCAACACCTCCAGAAGTTCGTAATCATCTCTAAAAATTTCAACCAACATATTTATTATATTAGAGAGCACAAAGAATAATGTTACTCCTCCGAATACTATCGGAAACATAAAAATTGGTTTAGGATCTGGAAGTCCGACAAATACTTGCGAATTATTCTCAACATTAATTACCCCATTAACAGCCAATCCCATAACTAAACTCGAAACAAAAATTACTGGTGAAACGCCTAACCATTGTTTCTTATTATGTAAAAATTGATAGTAAACTAATCTGAGCATCTCTATCCCTCCGTAGTTGATTGTACCTCTAAGATTTTATATAACTCTTCCCCGCTAGGTCTATGAAGTTCTTTGAAAATTTTTCCATCTTTCAATATTAATGCACGATCAGTTTTCGAGGCCAATTCTATATCGTGCGTTACCATAATTACACACTTACCCGCCCCTACTAACTCTCTCAATAATTCAAAAATTACTTCACGAGAAACGCTGTCTAAAGCCCCAGTTGGCTCATCAGCAAATATTATATCACTATCAGCAATAACCGCTCTAGCTATAGCAACCTTCTGTTGTTCTCCACCAGACAGAGTTCCAACAAAATCGTTTAAGCCAGCATTAAACTTCATTCTTTTGAGTAAGTTTTCTACATTTTTAATAGTTAATTTTTTTTGTGATAATCGCAAAGGAAGTGCTATATTTTCTATTACCGGCAGGGAAGGTATTAAATTGTATGCTTGAAATATAAAAGATACTTCGTTACGTCTTATACTTGACAATTTTGCATTTCTGATTTTATAGGGGTTGATTCCATTTAAAATTACTTCCCCACTTGTTGGTTCAAGCAAACTAGAAATACATTTTAATAAAGTTGACTTTCCAGAACCACTAATTCCTAGAATGCTTATAAATTCTCCTCTCGAAGCAGAAAGAGAAACATTTTTCAGCACTTGTAACGTTTTATTATTTCCTAGTGAAAATTGATGATACAGCCCTTTCACTTTTAATATATAATCTTTATCCATATTCTTGCCTCCAATCACTTAATTTTGAAAAGTGTTCCATTTTCCAATTTATATATATCAGTGTATCTCTTGTCATTTAAGTCATAATGATGTGAAACTTCAATAAATGAAATACCTAAATTGAACAGAATATCATGTATGGAATTTGAATTATCATTATCTAAATTAGCTGATATTTCGTCAAATAAGTACACTTTATTATTTCTAATCAGAGCTCTAGCTAAAGCTATTTTTTGTTTTTGACCTCCAGACAAATTACTACCATTTTCACCACATTGATAATTTAGTATATCTATCTTTTCTAATTCTTCATATAGATTTACCTTTTTTAACACCTCAATTATCTGATCATCTGAAAAATATTCATTTTGAAATAAAGTTACGTTCTCACGAATAGTAGTGTCAAAAATATATGGTGTCTGATCAACTGTTGGTATTGAATCTGAACTCTTTTTCCCATGTGATAACAAATTTACATAACCTTTTTGTGGCTTTAAAGAACCATTAATTAAATTTAAAATCGTTGTTTTCCCACTACCAGAAGTTCCTGTTAATAACACCCTAAATGGTGCCTTAAATGAGAAATCAATACTTAATTTATTTTCTGGTGTAATAGAATATACAACATCTTTCATGTGTATCTCATCTATTGATGAAGTATACAGTCCGTTATTATCATATTCAGCGTCTATAAAATTCTTCTCTCCACTTAAGTATTTTAAAAACGGTTTCCTTAAATCTTTGGTTGTATTTATCTTATTTAATGAATAGGCAATTGATTGTATCGGCCCTAAAACTTTATCGTTTGCTAAGAAAATACCTATCAGTTCACTAAAAGAAAGGCTTTTATGATAAATTACAAAATAACATCCTACAACCAAGGGAACTAGAAAGCAAAAACCTGCAATTAGTACTGCAACCAATTTTGAAAGAACCTCTGATCGTTTCAAATTAAAAGTAGAATCTTCTAGTTTATCCAACTTTTTATCCGACAAACTAATTATTTCTTTAGTAACAGAATAAGATTTTAATGTCTTAAAACCATTAAAAATTTCTTTTATTATGTGAGTATACTCTGCATTGCTGTTAGAGTACTCATTAGCTGAATTAGACAACATCTTCTTCATAAAGACAGGTACTATAATCGGCAATGCTGATAATACAATAAATATTATTGAAACTAGGAAGTTTAAATAAAGCATAAAACTTAGAGAGACGATGAACAACAATATTGAAGAAATTATTTCAAAAATTTGTCTAAAATAGTTTTCTTCGATTAATCTCAAATCATTTGACAAAACTGAAATAATAGATGAGTAATCTTTAACCATTTCAGAAGAAAGATACTGTTCTCTAAAATATCCTTGTTTAATTTTTACATTTATATCTTTTGTTATTGATGCTTCCGTTACTTCTAAATAGTAATTTGATATATAGATTGCTGACCAACCCAGAATACTTATAGCACCAAATCTTAGAACGTCAGAAAATGAGGAAGTCTGATTTAAACTACCTGCATATACAATAATTCCTGAGAGCAAGACACCATTAAACGAAGATAGAAATATTAAAATCCCCATTAATATAAGTTTAGTCTTTTTTATAAATTTTAAATAATTCATAAGTTATTCCTTCCCACTTCTTCAAAGAAATAATTTAAAGTATCAATCATTAAGAGAACATCTGATGGAGTAAAACCTCCATGACCAGCTGCTTTGTTTAAATACAACAAACTTTTAACTCCAATAGAATTTAATTTCTTTGACCACTCTATCACTTCGTTATTATTAATATATGGGTCTTTCTCACCCAAAATATTAACTATAACAGTATTTGAGTCTCGTGCCTTTTCAATATTTTGCATAGGCGAATATGATTTTATATAAGCCTTTACTTCAGGGTCTCTAATATCTCCCCACTCTGCTATTTCGGTCTTAGAAAGAGGATCATTTGGATTCTGAAGTGTATCATAAGGATTTATAAATGGCGAAAATAAGAGAATGCTTTGCAATAAATTTTTTTCCTCGTTCAACACCGCACCAGCAATTATTCCACCTGCACTAGAAGTTATTAAACCTAATCGCTTACTGTCAATCACATCATTTTCCCTTAAATAATTTACTCCCTCAATAAAATCTCTGATAGAATTCCATTTGTTTAACGCCTTTCCTGAGCGATACCATTCACCTCCCAAATAGCCTCCACCTCTTACATGAACTATAGCATAAATAAAACCTGCATCTATTATAGATAACATAATTTCATCTAAATCAGAATTATCATTCTTACCATAAGCCCCATAGACACTTAGAATACATTTTTTTCTTCTTGGGAGTTCATCCGTATTTTCACTTTTCCAAAATAAAGAAATCGGTATGCTTACATCATAACTGTCTTTTTTAGTCCAAATCACCTTAGAAAAATATTTAGTGTTATTCGATTTTATGATGGGTCTTTCAAATTCAGTTTTTAATGTATTTTCTATTAAATCAAAACTAAGTATTTTTTCGTAAAAAGTTCTCCTCTCTAAAAACAGAAGAACACGATCAGAAAATGAATTTTCATAAAGTGTTGTCTTTTCATCAAATGTTATCTTATTAACACTCAATTCCCTCAAACTATTATTTTTAAATGTAGCAAGATAAAAGACGGAATTCGCTGCGTTTGAACAGTCTAAAAGGATATAACGTCCTATACAGCGAACTCTTCTAGCCCTATCTTGATATGGTATAGTAATAGAAACTCTGTCTCCCGAAGAAGTTTCCCTTAGAATTAGTTGATCTTTCTTTTCTTCAGTTGAAGAGAGCCCAAGAAAGTACTGTGCTTTTTCTGTACTAAATAGAGCGATATCTCTAGGTGTTGGGGCTACCGTTTCTGTGTAAGAGTGTCTAACAAAACCCGTCCGGTCGAAACTGTATAGAAAAATCCTGCCTTTCTGAAAGTCTACTGACTTTACAAAACAATTATTGCTATCAATGTGGACTATTTTTAATCGAAAAGAGCATTCGTTTTCTTCAAACAGTTCCTCTTCTGTAAAGCTATCAAAAGATTTATAGAATAACTTACTTGGCCTCCCGTACTCTTTGGAGCGAGTATACATAACACCGAATTTACCCAAATAGAACGAACTTTCTACTGAAATATCTTCAATGATAAATAACTCCTCCATAGTATATTTTTTTATTCCAATTAAATTAGTGCTACGCAGTGAGGATACAACCAAAACTATATAACTCTCATCAGATGAAATCCTAACATCCTGTAAGATACTATCATCTGGCAAAGTATATTTTTCCACATCAAAGATAATTTTAAGTGAATTTGAATTGTCTAAACTGGAAGAACTAACCTTAGGAATCCAGTCATTATCTTCGACATACCATTCCTTTATTACACCAGTATTGGGTATACTCCAATTATCAAATTGGTACCAATATCGCCCTCTCCTAAATATCAAAGAATTCCATTTTTTTAATTCCTGAAATGATGAAGAGATAGACCTCTTATAGTGTGTTTTTTCCTGTATTGTATTTAAAAATATTTCATTACTCTGATTCACAAGTATAACTCCTTAATAATGGTATCTCGATATTATATTTGAGGAAGAATCGTCAATTTATTATCCATTATTGATACCAATCCAATTGCAACACCCGCAAATCCCGAAGCAATATCTGTTGTTATCTTTAAACCATTATCTCCCGCAATAACAAATCCTTCTTCAATTACACACAAATATCTATAAAGTTGTTCAATTAATTTCTTTTGTCCTGAAAAGTTATCATCGATATCACTATATATATTATTAGCAACTTCAAGACCACAAAATCCGTTAAATAAACCTGGTAATACACAAAAAACTACATCGGTTGCCCTCTCTAACGAAGTTAAATATTTTAAGTATTTGCTTGACAAGATTTCTTTATTTCTATTAATAAGTAAAAGCAGGCCAGCACTTCCAGTTGCTAGATATGGTAGTAATCTATGACCTTGGCTGTACTGCAATGAATTATTACTATCTACTTTATAAGCAACTAATTCTTTATCTACAGCCAATTCTAGACCATTTTTATAGATACTTTCACCAGTTAATTTATAAGCTTCACCGAAGAGCCAAGCTACCCCTGCGTGACCATATAGTAATCCACCAAAATTCTCATAAGGATCATTACTCTGAACATCACTAGCGCCAACTTTACAAAAAGTTTCTGGATTTTCTATATAATTTAAAGTATATTCTCTAAGCCTAATTAGTATTTCTTCTCCTAGTTTATTATCAATTTCTCCTTTACTAAGAAAATACAGCCCAACCAGTAAAATTCCAGCCTGCCCACTATATAAATTTTTATTTTGTGAATTCTCAAATATCTCTATAAAATGAGTTGTAAAAAGTTCAACTGCCCGATCTATCTCCCCAAATTCATAAATGAGCCAGATTGTACCAATTTTACCATCAAAAAGACCAGAAAAGGACGATTTCTTAAAATTATTTACTGCCTCATTAATAACCTGTGTTCGAATCTCATAATAGTCATCAAACTTGAAATTTTTTACTTTCTTAGCTAGTTGTTGATAACTCCAAAGGATAGCTAAATCTGAAAACGCAATTCCTTGATTAACATTCAGACCATAATAATGAACGGGGAAGAATCTTGATTGAAATTCTTTACGCCACTGTCCATAAGTTAGCGTAAACCCTCTTAATAATTTTATAATAAAATCTTGTATATCTTGCTCACTCTCGATAGTTCTAATCTCATGCATGGGTTTTAAAACTTTTTTCCTGGAAATATTCTCGATCTGTGGACATTTAGAATCTAGATATGACAATAAACTTTCTACATAATCTATATGTTCTCTTGTATAATCCAAAGACTCAAATAGTTTTTTTCCTTCTATCCTGGTTTGACTTACATAGTTGTATGTCAAATCCGATGTAGTTACTAGTGGCATGTATAAATAATGAGCTATTTGTCTAATACCATACCAATCTATCTCACTGGGAAGTGTTTCTCGCCATGCTCTAAAACCAGGGGCTGCAACTTTATGTACAACTTTTTCATCATTCGAAAAGACAGCCTGTTCCCAGTCTATTATACTAATTTCATCTTCATCCTTAACCAAGATATTTCCTAAATGTAAATCTTGATGATATACATTTTCAGAATGAAACTTATTCGTTAAATCGATGAGTTTTTCTACTATCTTTGAAACTCTCAATAGATAATCTTTGTTCTTATCAACAACTTCATATAAAGGAAAATTATTGGTAACCCATCTATTTAGTGGAACGCCCTTCATATGTTCAATTCCTAAGAAGGTGTGCTCCCAGATCTTACCGTACCAGTATATTTTAGGCGTCTCATTCCATTCATTTAGAATTTTTAGTGCTTTGTACTCCGAAGCTAATCTCTCTGAAGAATAAGTACCATCAAATCCTAGACCTGTATACGGTCTAGCCTCTTTTAAAATTATTTTTTCCCCATCTTCTTTTAGCTTAGCATTATATATCCCACCACTGTTTGAAAATCTAATTGCATTATCTATAATAAAGGGAAAGTCTCCCTGTTTTTTATCTTTCTTGTCAAGCCATTTATTCAAAAAGTCAGGGGGCACTATACCTTTTGGAATTTTAAATACTGGTAAACGTTCATCTTTAACAACTTCATCGCCAACAATTAATTCATCAATAGCAACCTTCTTTTCATCATTCCTTGACGGCCTAAACACACCATACCTCAGATATATTGGCGCTTCATCCCAACGTTTATCGCTTAAAATATATGGCCCATTATATTGCTTTAAGGCACTTTCTAACCTTTGCAAAACCGACTCTAATTCATTTTGATTTGGATAACATGTAATAAATTTACCAGAAAATCCTCGACTAACCAATTTCCCGTTTCGCATGATAAATTTGTCTTCTGTACTAAGATGTTTAAATGGAATTCGCATTTCATGGCAAATTTTTGCTACATCTTGTAACAATTCGTGTGAACTATTATACTCTGAACTAATGTGTATTTTCCACCCTTGTCTTTCAACAAATTTTCCAATAGGGTATTGATAAACCCACTCATCATTATTCATTACTTCGTGCCAATTAAAAGGCAGACTTACTTGGTACTTTATGCTAGTATCTGTACTATAATCATTATTAGTGAAAAAGAAAGGATGTTCCAAATTGAAATTATAATCCATAACAAAATCTCCAAGAAATTCTATCAAACTTATACTCAATGAAAATCAAAGAGCAAACTAGGAAACTAGCCGCAGGCTGTACTTGAGTACGGCAAGGCGACGTTGACGTGGTTTGAATTGATTTTTAAAGAGTATCAATATATCTATAGCTAGGCAGACTTATTTAAATAAAAAGGGAGAATCCTTTGGATTCTCCCCATATAAGCACTAACATTCCAACGTGCACATATTGGAACGATATCCATAACTCCAGAGTATCTCTAAAGTTTACAATTTAAATGAGTTAACAATTTTCCCAACTAAAAGCACTCCAGTTACCGCAACGGTTTGTACTGAATGTACTAAATCGCATTCCATCAACTTCATCTGTTTCGTCAACTTGAACAGATACTAATTGAAGATTTAATACTTCTTCTGCCATAGCTAGCTCCTCCTATTTAAATTTTTGGGATTAAGTACTTTATCCACCCTCATTATACTCTCTCCACCAGTAAAATGCAAGAAATTATACAATGTTTTTCATAGAAAATAATGTTTCCGTAACTTTTCAAAGTAACTTCCATCTCTCTCCCAAAACTGGAAGTTAGTTTTAGAAGTTACCTAAAAATCAGGTCGCCTATTTTAAAAAAGCAGCAAACTATAAACTAGTAGGTTCCACACCAAATGTAGCCCTATACTGCCCCATAAATCAGATTTATAGCGCACCATCCCTAAAAACATCCCAAGTGAAACATACAAACACCAAGCTAGAATGGTTCCAGGATGATGTGCTAAGGCAAATAAAACGCTTGTCAAAGCAACTCGAATATCTAATTTTCTAACCAAGTTCCATAAAATTTCTCAATACAGAAATTCTTCAACAATACTCACATTGATTAAGAAAAGAATGGTGATGTAATCATAATTTCAATTTTTAAATCATGATGCCCATTTTACCTTTCTTGCCTTAACTGGTTTAAATCGAATCTTATTAATGAGTCTAAGCTCTATTTCTCTACAACCTGTAACGGAGGTATCATTGATTTTAAGGCTTCTTGGAAAGTATTGATTACCTTTTTCATGTGATAATTCTACTGTATAACTGATACCATTACTTAATTTAAAGACTACAAAATAAATATGATCTCTTTTAAATCGGTGACCGACTCTTCTATTCAAAATGCCATCAGTTGTATAGAATTTGCACTCCATTACATGTAACATTTGATAAAGCAACAAGGTTCCAACTATTTTGAATTTATTTTCGTTGAACCAACCATTATCAGCTTTATTAAGACGTTCCAATGTCCAATCATCTTTTAATCCTTCAAAAATACTCCCTGCATTATTAGTTGGTAAATTAACATGATGTTCTCTAGATAATCCTAAAAGATGAGGAATGGAGGAATTTGGGACTGATAGAATAATTTCAGGACAGTTCTCCATATTTGTCTGATAAATATATTTGTACTGAGAAACATTTTTCTCAATAGTATTGGCCAAGCAATCCATCTTAACATTGAGAATATCAATCTCTCCATCAAAAGTCTTTAGCCATTCCAAAGTATAAGTCATTTGAATTTTCTCCTAAAAAAGAGAAGGAAGCTCCTGCTTCCTTCTCTCCCACGTATTGAGTTTCACCTCACGCTAGATATGCCCTATCTGTTCCTCAAGGGTAGGCAGTCCTGCTATTCTTTTTCTCAACAAACAGTCTGAACTGAGAGCGGAGCCCACAGGCGGGTGCAGACCATATCCACTAGCCCACAAGTAATTATATCATTTAATTACCTCCATTATACGCAATTAGTCCATATTTGTCAACAATTACATTCATTATGAATATCTAAATAAATCAGGCCACCTATTTTAAACAAGCAGCAGACTATAAACTAGTAGGTTCCATACCAAATGTAGCCCCATACTGCCCCATAAGTCAGATTTGTAGCGCACCATCCCTAAAAACATTCCCAATGAAACATATAAACACCAAGCTAGAATGGTTCCTGGATGATGAACTAAGGCAAATAAAACACTTGTCAAAGCAACTCTAATATCTAATTTTCTAACCAAGTTCCATAAAATTTCTCTATACAGAAATTCTTCAACCATACTCGCATTGATTAAGAACAATAAAAATGAAAACCAAGGAACCTGATGTTGAAGGCCAATTAAGTTTGCTTGATTCGTGCTTCCTTGAGCATGAATCAGACTAAAACATAGACTTATAATCAGTAGACTAACGAATCCAATACCAAGCCATTTTATCCTAGTTTTCATATTGACCTTTGTCACTTGTTTTCGTTGACCATACATCCATAAAAAAGAAATGAGCGATGCACCATAGAAAACCTGTAGTATAGTTAACTCACCTATACAAAGAAATTTCAGTAAGTATAGAGATACCAATAGGACATTTACTTGTTGGAATATATAAACTGGAATTATTCTTTTCATAGTTACCTCCGAAATAAATCTTCATAATCTAAATCTAATACCTGCACAATCCTTTCTACCCATGGACTTTGAGGCATTCGTTGTTCCATCTTATAGTGGCGAATCTTTTGATACAAACGATTCAATTCACTTGGATAGTGAAACTCTCCCGCAAACATTTTTCTGGTTAACTCAATCCAGCTGATATTTCTTTCAGCCAAAATAATGGACAAGTTCTCCCAAAATCGTTCAGCCATATTGCTTCTCCTTTAACTAGATAAATAATGTGTTTGTGCCATGTAAATCAATTGTTTCGTATCTCTTGGCAATAAAGCTCTAGCCTCTTCCAAATTCAGATTTGGATAAACTCTCTTATTTGAAACCGCAAGAGGAAGTCTAATAGTTAGTTCAGGATTTTTTAAGATCATTTCAATGAAATCCGATAATCTTAAATTGTCACGGTTCTTAAATCGTAATAAATTAGGAGATAAAAACTCAAAACAATCTGAAGAATAGCTCATCATCTCAATTAATTTGTCCTTTGTCATTTCAGAAATCGAATGACAAGATACCTCTATTCCGTAGTTTTGAAAGAAATCCAAAAGAAGTTGATTTCTATGGTTATTTTTACTTAGATAGAGATCAATCATGGGAAACCTCCCAAAGATTCGGTTCTACTTGATATTCGGAGACGATTAAGGAATCTAATAAATTGGAGAAGTTAATTGATTTCTTGTCTTCATCATAAGCTTTTACAGTTACTTGGGTTGTAAGTATTCCCTCTTTTCCCTCGGCTCGATAGCCTTGTCCATATAAAACAAAAACAAGATTCTGATTATCATCTACAAAGGCATCAGCTCCGTTCTTTATATCCTGACTTTCAAGGAATTCCATAATGTTTTGAAGATAGGATTCGTAAAATAGGGGGTAGTTGTGTTTTTTATGGTAATCATCTAAAAATGTCACCTCAAACTC
>NZ_RJNR01000017.1:0-31108 GCF_003942685.1 Streptococcus mitis
TCGCAACGGTCACTACACCAATTGCCAGGTCTTTCCAACCGTTCTTGGCTCGATCCTCCGCAGCCAAGGCCTCAAAACGAGCCTTGTCTCTCTCCTGAGCAGCTTGTACGCGTTCAACACGACTCTCCATCTGCTTGGTCGCCTGTTGGTAGGCCATCGCAAAGCGTTGGACAGACTGGAGTTTGGCGAAATCACCCGACTGATAAGTCCCTACAGTCCGTGTCTTCCCTGCATGTTCTGCGATCAAGGCCTTGGTCGCCGACAAGAGTTCCTTAAAGGCAACCAAATCCTGACTCGCATGATTACTTTCATACTGGATGATCGAGTTGTCCAAGTTTTTGACCTGATTCATGAGAAAGTTATAGTTCATGACCGTACTGGTATGACTACTTCCTGAATAGCTCACCAAGTCTGAAATCTTGTCCTTGGTCGTGTTCAAGAGCTCAATCTCACTCTTTAGATTGTCACGTGAACTCTTTAAATCACTATGAAGGGTTGTAAACACCTGACCCGGTAACTTTGCATGATTGCTTGAATCAATCTGGTAGTAGCCATCCTTGTACAGTAGGAGGTTAGTTGAGTAGTCATTCATCAGGTTGACCAGAGTTTGAAGGAGAGTCCCATGCACCTCTACTAGGTAACTGCGCATACTCGAGATGGCCTGACCTTGGAGATTTTGATTGTTGATGAAGTCGCTCATAGCCTTATTTAGATTAGCGATGGCCTCTTCCCAAGCATTCATCGTCTTTTGACTTTCCACTTGAACAGAGGTAATATCATCAAATTTTATCTTGTAACTCATAGAACCTCCCTACTGCAAGCCAGAAAACATTGTTTGTCCCAATACTGTATCTGTACGGGCCAACTCTTTTCCTGTAGCGGACATCAAGGCGATGTCTGTTCCCAATAAGGACGTATAGCTCGTCATCAACTGATAGAGCTCATTGAATTGTTTTAAAGAGAATTCT
Source organism: Streptococcus mitis (assembly GCF_003942685.1). GTDB lineage: Bacteria > Bacillota > Bacilli > Lactobacillales > Streptococcaceae > Streptococcus > Streptococcus mitis_CD. Next base: position 969 of record NZ_RJNR01000017.1, read on the forward strand.
ATTTAAAGTAAGAGTTTACCAATGGTTTATTGGTAAACTCTTGCCTCATTTATTCTATCATAGAAAGGCGAACTTGCCTGTTGTAAAACTATAGTTTAAACAGATTTTACAACCAACCCTTAGCTTTTAAGAACTCATCGGGAATGCGTAGTTCAATCTCTGCCATGATTTCTTTTAAGTAGTTATCCCAATCCTTTGTTCCCATATAACTACGCATTTTGCTTTCAAGCGATGCTCCAAATTCATCATTCAAAACAATAGAGAATCCGCATAAATCATTATCGTAATTAAATTGAACCCAATAGTAGTCATATGCCCTGAATACGAGGCGTAATATATGATGATTTGGGACATCGACCAACTCACAAATAGTTACTTCAGAGGCTCTATCTCCAAAGGAACGCTGAATCCGTTCAATTACTTCTTGTTTTATAGCTTCCATACTTTCTTGAGCCATACCAATACCTCCTTCTTTTTTATCGCCAACCCTTGGCTTTTAGATATTTCTCTGGGATATACGACTCGATTTCTAATATGATTTCTTTTAAATATGCATCCCAATCGCTTATTTCGCTATAACGACTGTTCGGCTTAGAAAGTAATAACCCTTCCTCTCCGTTTAAAAACAGATAAATTTCAAAGAAATCATTCTCGTACTGAAATTTTACCCCGGCAAAATTATAGACGCGGAACTTCAGTTTGAAAGTATGATGATTTGGTTCGTCAATAACATCATAAATTCCAGAACCATACATTCTATCACCAAATACATTTCTAATTATTCTACTTGTTTGTACCGCCATAGTCCCTGTTTCATTTAATTGCATACCAAAATTCTCCTATCTTAAATGGCCCTGTGTATCCATGTTGTTCTTGCAAATAATCCCATTCCCATCTTATAGCTGAGTCTTCATACTGAGGAAGTTCCGGATCATGAGAAAATCGAATGGTCTTGCCTTGCGCAACTGCATCATCCAATGCTGGTTTATTAAATGCTTCAAACATTTGTTCTCCACGGCTGTCTAAGTTATATGCTTTCGTCAATTTATCCCAATCATCCCCTAAACTGAAGTAAGTAGTATCGCCAGCCTTGCTGATGTATGAATTTGGACCAGGTGTACTCCAATCTTGAGTCCCGTCAGGTCTAATTGTAGGCTCATATTTACCTAATGTCATTGTATCCGAGTCAGGGTTGATTACACTCTTCGTCCGATACATTTCATACTCTTCCAGTGGCATATTTTTTATTGGAGATTTGGAAGTATTCCGATTCCAACTATCAATTATAGATTTTTCCTTCGCTACATACTGTTTAAACTTCGAACTCTCCCTCGCAAGTCTACTTTCTTCTATATTTTTCAGGATTTGTTCTTTGTTATACTTCGGTGTTTCGACATTGTGGACACCTTTCAACTTCGGAAGTTCCCGACTAACTAATGGGGATTTGTTTAAGCCTTGTTGGAGTTTCTCCTTCGCCAGATATTGGTCAAAGTTACTGGATTCCCTCGCAAGTTTACTTTCTTCCAGATTCTTCAGAATCTGCTCTCGGTTATACTTCGGTGCTTCGACATCGTGGACACCTTTCAACTTCGGAAGTTCCCGACTAACTAATGGGGATTTGTTTAAGCCTAGTTGGAGTTTCTCCTTCGCCAGATACTGGTCAAAGTTACTGGATTCCCTCGCAAGTTTACTTTCTTTCAGATTCTTCAGAATCTGCTCTCGGTTATACTTCGGTGCTTCGACCTCTACTTTCACCTTATTGAGACTAAACTTGCTAGCTGCTGAGGAGACCACATAACCTCCTACGATATTCCCGATAAAGTTTGCGGTTTGGGCGTCTTCCTCACTACCACCTAGGAGCTTGGTCCCGTGATAGGCAACCTGACCTGCTGTATAGGCACCTGCTTCCCCTATCGCAAACTGGGTCAAGCCCTTGACAACGCTCTGAGTCTGCCCTATGGGAATCATGATGGCACTCGCTGTCACAAAGACATTCCCAACATCATGATACAGCTTGTCATTCCCCATGAAAAGGGTATCTCGGATGCGATTATAGGATTTCGTATGGACATCCCCTGCATTCCCAAGTTGGATGTTATGAATCCCTTCCCCTGCATTAGACGCCCCATAAGCCGCTGTTCCAATTCCTGCGGTTAAGCCAGCCCCAACAACCAAGGGTGTCGCTGCCCCCATAGTTGCCCAAATCGCTAAAGCACCAATCGCAACAGTCACCACACCAATTGCTAGGTCTTTCCAACCGTTCTTGGCTCGATCCTCCGCAGCCAAGGCCTCAAAACGAACCTTGTCCCTCTCCTGGGCTGCTTGCACGCGCTCAACACGACTCTCCATCTGCTTGGTTGCCTGTTGGTAGGCTATCGCAAAGCGTTGGACAGACTGGAGTTTAGCGAAATCACCCGACTGATAAGTCCCTACAGTCCGTGTCTTCCCTGCATGTTCTGCTATCAAGGTCTTGGTCGCCGACAAGAGTTCCTTAAAGGCAACCAAATCCTGACTTGCATGGTTACTTTCATACTGAATGATCGAGTTGTCCAAGTTCTTGACCTGATTCATGAGAAAGTTATAGTTCATGACCGTACTGGTATGACTGCTTCCTGAATAGCTCACCAAGTCTGAAATCTTGTCCTTGGTCGTGTTCAAGAGCTCAATCTCACTCTTTAGATTGTCCCGTGAACTCTTTAAATCACTATGAAGGGTTGTAAACACCTGACCTGGTAACTTTGCATGATTGCTTGAATCAATCTGGTAGTAACCATCCTTGTACAGTAGGAGGTTAGTTGAGTAGTCATTCATCAGGTTGACCAGAGTTTGAAGAAGAGTCCCATGCACCTCTACTAGGTAATTGCGCATACTCGAGACGGCCTGACCTTGGAGATTTTGATTGTTGATGAAGTCGCTCATTGCCTTATTTAGACTAGCGATGGCCTCTCCCCAAGCATTTATCGTCTTTTGACTTTCCACTTGAACAGAGGTAATATCATCAAATTTTATCTTGTAACTCATAGAACCTCCCTACTGCAAGCCAGAAAACAGTGTTTGTCCCAATACTGTATCTGTACGGGCCAACTCTTTTCCTGTAGCGGACATCAAGGCGATGTCTGTTCCCAATAAGGACGTATAGCTCGTCATCAACTGATAGAGCTCATTGAATTGTTCCTGATACAAATCGAGCACCTTGGATTCCGATGTCGTGTTGAAGTTTGGCTTACTCACTCCAGCCAAACTAGCCTGAGCCTTGGTCAAACTACTGATGTGCGCGTTAAACAGAACCTCAGATAATTGAATCGTTCCATACATGACCTTACCCCTCCTTCGTATGTAGTAACTTCTCGATGAAATTTCCCAGATTGTTAATCTGACTTTGGCACCAACCAATAATGCCATGTTCTTCGTTCTTTTGATTTTCCAACCTAGTGATTTCATCACAGATGGCATCATAGAAGGTATTCATCTCCGTTTGAAAACTCGTGTAGTCACTAGAGAAGGTTTCCCACTGCTTGGTGAAATCATCTTTTTGTTTGCCTTGCCATTCTGGCTGAATATTTCGGTGCATGATGGGATACTTGATATTGTGAACATTTTGTTGGATTTTCCCTACAGATTTCTTGGCCGTACGAAGACGTTCCAATTTTTCATCGATGGAAGTAATCCGTGATTGGGCAGAGGAGATGCTGGCGGAGTAGGCATTCACTCTACCTTGAAGATAATAGATTTGATCATAGTCTATTTGCCCCATGTATTAGCCTCCTAGTTCATTTACTTCATTCAACTCAGCAACATTCCCTTTAGGAATATCTGTTGTAGAGACAACCGAAGCAATATGTTCCAACATAAGCTCATTATCATCATCGCTATAGCCCTCTTGAACAACCTTAAAAACATCTTCATGATTAAAGTAGATAAGGCTATCTCCTACCATTCCTTCGGGATAGAGACAGGCTCCGTAATCAAAACGGTAGAGATCTCCTTTGACGGGTGCTGCAATCACACGAGCAATGATGAGCATCTTTTTAGTACTTCCCTTTAAAACAATAACACTGCCTAGTGGTAATAATTTAGTATCTGACATAAATAACCTCTCTAAATTTCTAATAATTGAACGGATTCATAATGATCTGGATAAAGAATATAACCCTGGTTCGGTTTCAGTGCCGGCTCATTTGTGATGTAAGGATAGCGAGTATGATCTTGATCACTGATACGTACACCGAGAAAGACTTGTTCTACTAGCTGATTAACTAGTTTGACAAAATTATCGTAATTGTTCGCTACTAGATCTTGGTAGGCGCCTATAAAGAGCAAGGTTACTCCATACTGAGCTCCTTCACTAAGGAGTTGCTTGAAGTCCAGTTCACTCACTCCAGCCGCCATAGCCGTCGCAGCAATATCAGGTATCAAAATTAACCATTTTGGATAGTCCTGACTCGGAGACGCAACCCGTTTCTTAAAGTCTTCTAATATCGTCTTCATGACATTATCAACCTCTAAAGAAGTATTAAATCGTTGAATACCATCAAAGAACTGATTGTTAATACGCTGACTAGGATCTAAAATAACAGTATTATACACTCCTGATAAACGGTTTAGGTGATATTCTAGTAATTTATAGTAATTCGTTACAAAAGCAGGACTGTCTGAGGCTATAAGAAGAGGGCGTTCAAAACTAAAGGTTGCTGGAACAACGGCTTCTCTTTCGAGTCCCAAGATAAAGTCTTGACTGCTTTCTAAGATTTCTGACATCACCTCTTTGGTTACCTTTTCTGGTAACATTGGGATACCTGTAGGAAGTGGGCCATCGTATGCTATAGCCATTGCTTCTTGTTCTGCACGAACTTCCTTTATGTAGTCCGTATAATGTTCACTGCTGTATGGCAACATCACTTGGAATTGGACAATATCATCCAATTTAGCTATGGCACGGCCTTTAATTTCATCGAGTGGAATATTTGAACGTCCTACTACACCTGATAAGTCACTGGTATCAAATAAGAAGAGAGAAATCTTGGTCTTAAAGTTCGATTGTAGCTGTAGACGCATCGCATTGAGACGAGAAAGTGTCACAACCAGATAGATTCCTAGAGAGGCACCATCTCGAGAAATGACATTTAAAGTATCATAAAAGGCATCGACAAATGGGGCATCCATTACACTATCAAAACCATCTATCTCTATGAAAATAGTTGGAAAACTCTCATCTGACAACTGATTGTATTGCCTTAGATTTGTGGCTCTTGCTTGCGAAAGAGCATGTTTCCGAGTTTTTATCTCTCTATTCAAGAATCGAAGGGATTTCATGATTTTCTCAGTTTCATCCAAGGTGAAATAATCTGCAACATGAGGAAAATCTGAAATAGAGATTAAGCCACTGGTACCAAAATCATAGAGGTAGAAATGGACCTGTTCTGGTGTGTGCTTACGAATCACATCCATCGCAAAGTTCTGTAGAAAAGTGGACTTACCGAATCCCGGACTAGAAACCAACAAAATATGGCCTCTTTGTTCCATATTGAAGTAAAGGGGAGATTGTTCCTGTCTTTCTGGAATATCTTGATAACCAATTAAAATAGGTTGCAATGCCTCTGAACGTCCCCAATAATCCTTGTAGTTAGTCGATTGTGTATCTTTAGCATATATCTTCTCTTCAAGTGGTGGCAACCAAGGACTGGCTACCTGATGAATATGAAGACCATCAAAGACTTCACGGGCTTTTTCTACAATGGCGTCTAATTCTGTTGGAACAGCCTTTGCTTCTTTTTTATTGACTAAACCACTCAAATCTTTATTAATGGCATTGTATTGACCATTACTTGTAATCTCATACACAGTTGTGTTTTTTTGAACATGATTTCGTCCTTCTGGATTATAATCCGCACCTGACCAAGCGCTTTGGAATAGCTCATAGATTTCATTGTTTCCGACTTGAAGATAGGCTCTACCTGTCTGGGTGATTTCTGCGGCATCAGATGTTTTGATTACTTCTCTAGAATCTGCAGCATCCTGTACTTTAAGAGCTATTTTAAACTTAGAGTTCGACCAAATTTGATCGTTGACAACCCCACTAGGTTTTTGGGTTGCTAAAATTAATTTAACCCCCAATGATCGACCAATACGAGCCGTAGAGACCAATTCGTCCATGAAATCAGGTTGATTCGCCTTCAACTCTGCAAACTCATCACTAATGATTAATAGATGTGGTAATGGTTCTTTGACCTTCCCTTCTTTGAAGAGTTTCATGTACTGGTTGATATGATTGACATCATTTTCTGCAAAAATACGCTGACGCTTCTTAAGTTCAGCTTTGATAGATACCAGAGCTCGATTGGCCTGGTTGCCATCCAAGTTTGTAATCGTACCAACAACATGAGGTAGGTCTGCAAAGAGATTAGCCATCCCTCCACCTTTATAGTCAATCAAGAGGAAAGCAACCTCATACGGATGGTAGTTCACAGCTAAAGATAGAATGTAGGACTGAATAAGCTCAGACTTCCCTGATCCCGTCGTACCAGCAATCAATCCATGAGGTCCATGCGCCTTCTCATGGATGTTTAGATAAAGAATATCATCTCTACCTCGAACTCCTAGAGGAACAGCCATTGTTTGGAAAGTTTCATTGTCTTGCCATCGTTTTAAAAGTTCTAGTTCCTCTACCTTATTGACTCCATACATCTCTAGGAAGGTAATACTATTCGGAATCGAATTACGCAAAGTTTGAACATGATGAATACCCGCAAGATTTCTCGCAAAATTTTCCTTTTCCGATAAACTTACAGGAGGAAGAGGCGTAATTTCTTTATTTGTATAATTGCCATCCTGAAGTAATACTGTACCTTTTTTATCTCCTCGATAGTCAACAACTGTCTTAACGTGTTCTGGTAGACTCTCAAGTACTTCTTCTACGAATACATAATGAATTCCTAAATGGGATAAATCTTCATTGATGTACTCCATAATGTTGTGATCCAACATCAGACTTAAATCTGTAAGAAAGAGAATATAATGAGGGCTGTATTGCTTTTCTTTCCCTTTATCCTGCTCACTATCTAACTTTCTATCTTTAATAACTTGATAGAGCGACGTTAATAGTTGATCTCGAGTACGTTGATTGTAAACAAAACCACGGCTATTTAGTGCTTTTATTTTCGTATGAGGTAACCATCGGCTCCAATTCCATAACTCAAACTCTTCCTCTCGGAAAATTGGAATAAACTGTAAATCATGGTAACTTTGGAAAGTCGCTAATTGCATCATCATCTGTTGAACTTGTTCAATCACTATTTGCCGTGTTCCGATATAGCCCGTAGGATTTGTTAATGTATGTGTAATAGGTACCTGCTTAGTCACACGATAGTAGGAAAGTAGTTCTTGAATTTTTTGGTTAGCAGCTACATTATATTTTGTTAATTCAGAATCTGAATACTCAATAGAAAAACTAGAATTAACTTCACCCAAACCCAAACGATAAGACAGAAAATCAAAATGATAAAGTGTCTTTTCGTAAATACGTCTATCCGTTTTTTCTACCATTTCTAAAATCTGATCCATGCCAGGGAAATGATACACCAAAGCCTTAACTTGTTCTTTACGTAAGTTAGCTAATTGTGAATACTTGGTTTCCAAGTATTTCATATACTCAACAATTTTCTGTTCTTGAAGTTCCTTATGTGATTTTTTATCAGAAAAATAAGTATGAATGGAAGTCCCAATAGTAATGACAGACATCCCCATCATCATGAACATCATGCCACCACTACGTGTGAAGTAAATCGTTAGTATCGTAAAGACAATCATCGCCAAAGGGGTAATAATCAATCTTAGTAACGATTGTTTGTTGCCTTCATCATCTGTTGGTGCCGAAGCAATCGTTACTGTATCCTCGGGTTCTCTCAGAATAATCCGTGGAGAGCGATGAAATTCTTTTGAACGATCCTCGACCATTACTTCAGAAAAAGGCAGTAAGCTCGTCTCAATAGAAAATAGTGAATGAATCGATAAGATTTGTTTTTGAACGGATAAAGCTAGACCTTGTTCAAAAACAAGTTGGTCCATATCTTGAATATTTTGCGTCCCTTTTCTTCTTTCACCATTAAGATAATATGGACTAGCACTATAAATCGTCTTATTTGTCCCATCAAAGCTCAAAATGATTTCTATAGGAAAATCAACTAAGCGAATAGTCGCTTCTTTCTTATCTGATAAATATAGTATTTTTTCGGGAAGAAGGTAATACTCGGTGTTTTTAATAATCAATAAGGATACACTTATATCTTCAGCTATGGAAACCAAATGATACCCATAAGAATAAGTCTCTCCGAGCAGTTCAACTCCCGTTTCCTTGACTTCCAACACCACATTTTCAAGAATAGGAAGATAGATATTAGAAGCTATAGAAGGCCCCAGTTGATAGGTATTCCCTGTATAGAGTGGATAAACATTGTCTTCAAAAAATAAATAATTCATAGACCACTCCTATCTTGACTCTGTTGAAGTTGAAGTCGTATTCGACTTATTCGTCTCTGGTGTTAGGTAGTTTTTCTTCAATTCTTCCAATTTACTCTTATAATTGTTTAGTTGCTCAGTACGTTGTTCAGATGTGAGGTTAGGGTTTCTCTGAACTTCATCAACCTTTTTGGTAAGACCATACATCAATAATTGTGGGTCATCTAAGTAACTTGCAATATCTATAGCTTCATCAACTTTCGACTGCCCAATTAAAACCCAGTAACGAAGATAGTCTGTACTTGATTGAGTTGATATTTTGGATAGCTCTGTCTTTTGCGTTTCTGTTAAAGGCTCTGTTTTAATGACGGAATAAGCCACCATATAAGCATCATCTTGACTAAGTGATTTAGAATCTGTATTTTTAACAGTAGATACAACCGAAGAATAATCTTGGTTTACAAAAGCCAAACGTAAACCTGAAATCATTTGTTGATTAGGCATAGCGAACAATGCAAAGTAAAACACTCCAACAATTGATAGCACTCCAATAAATGATGCAATAATGGTAGTCCACTTCAACCGCGAAACAAGTTTATTAGGAACACGTGAAAATTTTTCTTTATTTTGTTCCTTTTCTTCTAAGTATTTTTCTAGTAGTAAGGCTAAGATTTCATCCAAATTTTCAGACTTCATGATGGTCTCACAAAACAGTTTTCCTTTATAAAATGGCGACTGTCCCTCCACTAATTTTTCATAACTTACCTTTTTATCTAATAGAGATACTATCATAGCTTTAAAGTTAACTGTAAACGCCTCTAGCTTCAATGCATCATAGGGAGGCACTTGCCCTTTAACACCACGAAAAATGAATAGAGGGTTCCCATTTCGTGAAAACACTAAATTACTAGGTGATAATTCATAAGTATAAATTGAATCCTTCAGCGAGTTAAATAATTGACCAACATTGATCAGATGACGTAATTTTTCTTCCTCAATCATCGTAGTCAGCTTATCCCAAGAATAATATTCATCAGTCAATAGACTTTCAATCGTTAGTTTACCTTCTTCCTCAATAACATTTTGATTCACAAAATAAGGTTGTATTGCTGTTAATAAAGCATAAGCTATTTCACGATTTCCCTTGATATCTCCAACTACTAATTCAATTTTTTGAACTTCCATACCTGACTCCCTTACTATATTCTTTCCAGGTTTAATAAAACTCCGTCTTTCACTAATACTAGACTGCTCGTACTAGCAAGAATTTCTCCTGACTGTTGATTTCTTACACTTGGATTCATTACCTTAATTCCAATACCATAAGCATCTGAGACGATTTGTATCAATTCTTTAATCGTTAACTCAGTAGGGACCCTTAAATCTAATATTTTAGATAAAAAAGGCGAACAATCCAGACTAATATTAATGTACTCTTCCATATAAAACTCCTAAATCTATTATGCTATGCCTATTATATCACGCAAAACATGAATATTAAAGAACTTTCTATTTATAAAAAGAGATACATTTTGTATCTCCCTTTATGTATTTTTCTATCGACTTTATTGTTTAGCTATATGTAACTTTTTATAAAAGAGCGAGTAAATTGTGACAATCATCCCTAGTATAAACAATAAAATTGCAGTCCAAGAAACAGGAGACTTTACATTTTTAAGTGAAACAGTCTTTTTATCACTGTGGTTGATTTGAATCTGATTGGTAAATAAAGCAGACTGATACTCATTAACGATATTCTCCGATTCCACTTTAGTGCTAAATAAGTTTGTTTTAACTAATTGATACTTTTCTTTATCCAATTTTTTAGTTGTATCAATCAATTTATATGTCTCAGGATGAAATAACTTTGTCAAATTACTCTCCTGTTCAAAGTACTGAATCTCTGTTTTCTTGGTATTCTTATCTAAAGACGTATCTATTTGCAAAGATCCATCGTTTGCAAAAGCAACACTACCTTTTGTAAAAATTGAAAACAATAGAAAGATAAAGACAATATTTTTTTTCATATTACTTGCTATCCTTAACTTGGCGATACAAGAAAATATTTACAAGTCCCAAAGCAATTGTTAGAACAACAATTACCATTACTGACTGAACAACTCCGTTTTGCTGATTAATGAATGATCTCACTACACCTTCAAGATATGTTAACGGAGAAAGAGTTGTTAAAATAGGAGCTGGATTCACATAATATTCATCAAATAATTGAGTTGCTGAAATGATATAAAGCAGTAATAGACTTATGCTTATCAAAAATCCAAGACTTTTTAGTTTATCAAGAAGGATATTCAGACTATATGTCATCATTAGACTCACCAAGACAAGAAGCATTACAAACCAGCTCAATTGACCTACAGAGAAAGCAAGTTTAACTCCAGAAACAATCGCAATTATAGAACCAACAGCTACTGAAATCACACTTAGGAAGAACATTGGTCCAGAAGAATTTCTCCATGACAAACGGTCCTTCAAACTGATTAATCTTTGCAATTCTTCTTTATCTGCATGTTGGAAAAGATAGGCAACAACCAAGCTAACAAGATAGCTGATTAAGATAACAAGGAGTCCTGATCTCTCATCTTGACGATTCGTCTGTGACGGTCTATTGGTCGCAGCTGATACAACATTCCCAATTTTAGAAGCATCAACAGGATTTGACAAATATTCATAGACTGCATCATTTTTCGTATTACCCGTTCTAGTATTGCTCAAAACAGTAGAAAAGTTTTTAAGGAATTCTTCGTTTGAACCATATTCACTAGACATGATATTTTTCAATTCAGAAACGCGTGCACTTAATGATTTTCCGTCTTTTTCCAATGTATTAACATCATTCGTCAACTGAGTCATAGTAGCTTGTATCGTCTCAGAAACAGCTTGGTTTGCTTTTGTATTGTCCATCAAGGTTTTACTAGCTGAAATCAGTGTACCTAGGTCCCTGTTCATATCCATACTAACATTAACCATACTAGTATTATCTACTTTTTCTGTTGCAACAAAACTAGGTTTACCTTTAATCGTTGTATCCACTAATTTGGTCTGTTCAATTAACTGTCTTAACTGAGTTATTAGATCATTGGTTGTTGTTCTCAGCTGTTCGATGTTAGATGTTAATTTCTCAGCATTGGCTAATCGTGACTGAATATCCGTCAATTTTTTATCAGAAATCTTCAAATCTGATTTTAGAGCTTCTACTGTAGTTGCTTTGATTAGATTGGTCACAATGGTCTTGAGGTCATCATTATTTGCTAAGGCAGCAAGAGAACCTTCTGCTGGAACAAACGTAGTGTCTGTGTACGTATTTTTAGATAAATCTAAGCCGTAATACGCAGTAACAAGTCCTGATAACTGTAGATACGCCTCAACATCTTTATAAACCGCTTGAGTTAGCTTGGTAGGATTGTACTCCCAGTTAGAAATAATGTCTTGCATCTCATAATGACGATTCAAAACTTTTTTTTCTGTTTGATTTATCTTAGTAGTCGTGATGGTCTTCGTAATTGTAATAATTTCTGTTGGTTTCTGCACATCAGGCGTAGAGGAACCTGAAGCTACAGAAGTAGCTGGACTAACAGGCGCAGCATGAACTGTCTCATTCTCTATTTTATCTTTTTCTACATAAGGGGCATCTTCCTTTATAACTTTTACATCTTCTGTCGTATCTAATTGATACTTAACAAGCACAGGTGACAAGACATTGAGATCATTTTCATTCTTGATTCCTAGTGTGTATGAAATAGTCATACCTGGAGATACTTCACCAGGGAAAGATACCTGATAACTACCTCCTCCAAGATCAGAAAATCCAAAATTTGATTCTTTAAGATAGTATCCGCTTGGTACTGTTATCTTTAATTTTGAAATTTTTCCTTCAAACGAAGGTAAAGTTAGCTCACGTTTTGTTGTGCTCTTAGACTTAATGTCATTCTTTAACTGAGAGAATTCTTCATTTTCAAGTGTTGTAGATTGCAAAGTTGGCAAATCTTTCCCTATCTTCTTACTATACCACCGTATAAAAGCACTAATATTTTTCAAATGTTGTTTATCAGTATCTGACAAAGAGAGATTATTTATAGTTGTATCATCGTAGTATACACTTGGCCATTTACTAGTAATTTGATTTTGCATACTAGTATTTAACGACTTGATATAACTTCCAAGAGTTTTATTAGCTCCATCTACCGCTGATGGGTTTTTAGCCAAGGAAGACTCTACTGCTTCTCTAATCTTTGTATCATAATTTGATAAGGTATCATCAATTTCCTTATTATTCTTCTTCAAACTTTCTAGAAGTTTTGCGATATCTTTGTTATAGGAAGAAGCCTTATCAGTGGTTTCTTTCCAAATAGCTGGCTCTGAAAAATTATTATTAAATTGAGTGTTTATAGCAGCCAATTGAGATAATTGTTTCTCAACTGATAATTTGGAAAAGTCTTTATCATAGTTGGACAAAGCCTGTTCTCTAGTATTCAAGGAATTATCCCATTTTTTTTGTTGCTTATCTATTCCATTTATTGTTTCCTCATATGTCTTATTAACAGAATCAATTGATTTAAAGGCATCATTTGTATTTAACAGGGTCTTGTTAAATGACGAATACGATGATAAGAGATTATTCGGTGATGAACCCAACCCATTAAACTGTTGACCATATTGAGCAAGAGGATCCACTAACTTATTATTAAAAGAAGTCAGTGACTCATGTTCATTTGTAACTACATCTGCAACCTGGCCTTGTGCTGTTTTCAAATTCCCGATAATACTAGTGAAATAAATATTAATCAAATCCTTATTAAAGAGCTCTTTGAAAGCTACTACAGCTTGTTCAGCCTGTTTGACAGTCAGTTGGTCACTTGATTGAATTTGATATTGAAACTTCGCCTGAACAGGGGAAGTTGATTCGATTGCTAAAGCTTCTTCTGAAAATTTACTTGGCAAGACTATCATCAACTGATAAGTCTCATTTTTTAGACCGCTTTCAGCGATTGACCTAGAAACAACTTCCACTTTGTAATTATTTTTAGCTATGAACGAATTTACTAAAGTATTCGCAATGTTAATCGGTTGTCCATTATATACCTTACCCGTATCTTCATTAACAATAGCTACTTTAATAGGGGCTTGTTGCACCGAGGAATCTGAGTTCGTTCGGCTGATAGGTGTTGGTTTTACAATTGCAAAGAAGGATACTATCATTGTCACAAATAACAGTAGCATCCCTAAGCTAAATAAAACTTTCTTTCTCACATTTTCTCCTTAATTAAATATAGTAAAAAAGTTGAGGATTTCTCCTCAACCTCAACTTTAGATTATTGAAGACCAAAGTTTCTAGATAAGTCTTGGTCATTTTGTTGCATCGCTTGAGCAGTCTTATCAAGTTGTGTATTGATTTGTTGCATTAAATCAGCAAAGTTTTCAACCTTTGGTTTCAATTCAGAGAATTGTTGATCAAAGCCTTGGAACGCAGCACCTTCCCATTCCGAACGCAAGGTATCTTGCAAGCGTTGAAGATTGCTCAAAATAACTCTGATATCGTTTGCAGCTTTTCCATATTCACGTGCACGTGATTGGAGGGTTTCTGGAGATACACGAATTTGTCCTGACATATTTTTACTCCTATGTTTTTTGTTTTATTATAACATTATTTCATATATGAATCAAGGATTTTTGGAAAAAAATTTATAGTATTAATCCATAATTAAAGTCATATAGAATACAATAAATAGTTACTTATAAAATACAGCATAATTTTTTCGATTTATTACTTCTGTCAATATTTAGAAAATTTAAAAATCTTTAAATTTTAAATTACCTTTACTCTAAATCAAAAGGTAATATTTCAGATTTTCATTCATTTCTTTCCATCTTTTGCTCTAATCCCTTATTACACGTAAAAAGAAGCCTTTCGGCTTCCTTTCTTACAAGACTTTTGCTGAAGTACGAGTAATCTCTTCTACTTGAATATTCTCTGATTCAAATTTTTCTTTCAAGGCTGGTAAATAAATTGATCCATCGATTTGAACTTCGATAATCACCTTACCATCCTTACGCGGAATATTGACTGTATGCGAGATATTCAAATTTTCTTCTACAATCAAAGAAACAATCTTTCCGAGTACACCAACTTCATTTTCCGTAACAAAGCGTACACGAATCCCTTCCTCACCATAACCAGCAATTTCAAGAAAGGCTTGGAAAACATCACGGTCCGTAATAACCCCATAGACTTGATGGTTATCTACTACAGGAAGAATACCAATCTTATTTTTCAACATCAGATAAGTTGCATCCTCTAGACTCGCATAGCCTGAAACAGTGACAACTTCGCGAATCATCACATCTTTTACTTTTGTCTTATTTAGAAGATAGTTCATCTCATAGATAGAAAGACTGGTTGCTTTGGATGGACTAGCTTGCGCAATGGTTCCTTCAGTTACCAAACCAACTAATTGATCATTTTCGATAACAGGCAAGCGATGCAACCCTTGCTCTCTCATCAAATCTGCTGCATGAGATACTGTTGTATCTGGACTAATATACACTACCTTACGGGTCATAAAATCTTTAACTGCCATGAGACTTCTCCTTTTCTGTTCTTATCCCTATTATACAATCTTTTTGTAAATCTATCAAACGCTTACATTTCTTTTTCAAAATTCAGAAAAGTATGAATAAGCTAGCAAAAAGAGCTCTGAAATCGAGCTCTGTGAATGAAGGGTAGACACACTTCATTCTGTTCCATTTCAATGATTAGAAGCTAACCTTCCAGTGCAGATGAGAATTGCTTTGCAATCTCAATATGCAGACTAAAATAATCCCCTGGATTTGATGACTGCTTCGCAATCTCTATTCACCGACTAAAAAGGTCCCCCGGACTATAATGATGATTGCTTCGCAATCTTCATTTGCAACCTAAACTAGTCTCCCAGACTAGTTTAGCCACCCAGATATGCTTTTCTGACTTCTTCTGATGAAGCGAGTTCTTTTCCTGTTCCTGATAGAACGATTTTCCCTGTTTCCAGTACATAGCCTCGGTCAGAGATAGCGAGTGCTTTATTAGCATTTTGTTCAATCAAGAGGACAGTTGTTCCTTGCTTCTGGATATCTTGAATGATATCAAAAATCTCTTGGATAAAGATTGGGGCAAGTCCCATTGATGGTTCATCTAAAAGAAGAAGTTTTGGTGTTGACATAAGAGCGCGTCCCATGGCAAGCATTTGTTGTTCTCCTCCTGAAAGAGTGGCTGCGTCCTGGTTCTTGCGTTCTTCAAGACGTGGGAAGCGTGAAAAGACCTTCTTCAAGTTAGCTTGATTTTCTTCACGGTTTTTCTTTAAGAAAGCTCCCATTTCTAGATTTTCCATAACAGTCAAGCCAGGGAAGACGTGGCGTCCTTCTGGTACTTGTGAAAGACCACCTGCCACGATTTTCTGAGCTGGCATTTTTTGGATTTCTTGACCTAAAAATTCAATTTTTCCTGAGCTTGGTCTAACTAGACCAGACAAGGTACGGAGAATGGTTGTCTTACCTGCACCATTGGCACCGATAAGGGAAACTACTTCTCCTTCATTCACTTCAAAGCTTACATCACGGACTGCTTGGATCATACCGTAATGCACAGAAAGATTATCAACTTTTAACATAGACATTAGGCTTCACCTCCTAGATAAGCTTCGATAACACGTTTATTGGTCTTAATTTCGTCAGGAGTTCCCTGAGCAATCAAACGACCATATTCAAGAACGTAGATACGTTCTGTTACTTCCATAACCAGATTCATATCGTGTTCAATCAACATGATGGTAATCTTAAATTCATCTTTGATACGACGAATTAACTCAGTCAATTCAGCAGTTTCCTGCGGGTTCATCCCTGCGGCTGGTTCATCCAAAAAGAGAATTTTAGGTTCCGTAGCAAGGGCACGAACAATTTCCAAACGACGTTGTTGTCCGTAGGCAAGATTTTTAGCAAGAGTTTCTGCATCACCATCTAAATCGAAGATTTTCAACAATTCCAAAGCTTTAGCCTTTAATTCTTTTTCACTCTTGTAAAAAGCTGGCAAGCGTAAGAAACTAGCAAAAACATGTTGTTTGTGATGGTTGCCAAAGGCAATCAAAACATTGTCCAAAACTGTTAAATCTTTAAAGAGACGGATATTTTGGAAAGTACGTCCAAGTCCCAAAGAAGCAATCTTATAAGGTGACTTCCCATTTAAAAGGTGACCATCAAGGGTAACAGTTCCCTCGCTCGGTTCATAAACACCCGTCAAGAGGTTGAAAAGAGTGGTTTTCCCAGCTCCATTTGGACCGATTAGTCCAACCAGTTCCCCTTCGTTCAATTCAAGAGTCACATCTCCAACAGCTGTTAGACCGCCAAAATGTTTGGTTAACTGTTTTACTTCAAGTAATGCCATTAGTTTTGTTCCTCCTTTTTAGATTTTTTAAAGAAACGTGATAGGCTTAATTCCCATGTTCCAAGGAGTCCACCTGGTCTGAAAATCATTACCAAGACCAAGGCCAAAGCGTAAATAATCATACGTACACTAGCAACATCTTGGAGAAGCATATTCAAAATTCCAAGAACAATAGCTGAAACAATCGCACCTGTAATGGAACCAAGTCCACCAAATACAACAATAATCAAAACGTTGATTGAGTTGATGAAAGTGTAATCTTTCGGTACAACTGAACCGATAAATCCTGCCTGAAGTGACCCTGCAATACTTGCAGTAATAGCACCAAAGACAAAAGCGATGATTTTAATTTTAGTTGTATTAACACCGACTGACTCTGCAGCAATTTCATCCTCACGAACAGATAGGGTTGAACGACCAATTGGACTACGCAAGAAGTTCAAGGTTGCAATGGTTGTAATTACGACAAAGAAGTAAACCATTGGCCAAGTTGTAAAGTTTGGAATTCCCAAGATACCTGCCGCACCATTTGTAATGCTTCCACCATTGATGATAAAGATACGGATAATTTCAGAAACACCTAGAGTCGCTACCGCAAGATAGTCGCCCTTCAAACGCAAGGTTGGAATTCCGACAAGCAAGGCAACTGCTCCTGAAAGCAAAGCCCCTACCAGCATAGCTCCAAAGAAGGCACCGTAGGTTGGTGATTTAGAACCAATAATAGCTGCTGCATAGGCACCAATCGCCATGAAACCAGCATGCCCAAGTGAAAATTGTCCAGAAAAGCCAACGATTAAGTTAAGACCAACAGCCAGAATAATATTAATTCCAATTTGTTGTAAAATCTGTACATAGAATAGATTGAGTACTCCGACTGAAACCAGTACACTAATCAAGCCATAGCCAGCTAACAAAAGGAGTAACCATAGAATATTAACTTTTAAATTTTCCTTCATCGTTTACACCTTCTCTTTCACATTTTTACCAAGGATACCAGCTGGGCGGACAATCAAGATCAACAACAAGATTCCATAAACAATGGCATCACGGAAGTCTGACATTCCAAAGGCTGTCGCAAAGGTTTCCAATAGACCAATCACAAAACCACCAAGCGCCGCACCAGGAATGATTCCGATACCACCAAGTACTGCGGCAACGAAAGACTTAAGACCTGGAGTAACCCCCATCAAAGGCTCAAGAGAGTTATAATAGAGGGCAATCAGAACACCAGCCGCACCCGCAAGAGCAGAACCCAAAGCGAAGGTAAAGCTGATAGTACGGTTTACATTGTTCCCCATCAATTGCGCCGCATCGCTATCTACTGATACTGCACGCATGGCTTTCCCCATCTTCGTTTTTTGGACAATGACTTGTAACAAAATCATCAAAATCAAGGAAATGGCCAAGATCATTAACTGCACATTTGTTAGGCTAACTGGGCCCAAATCATAGCGAACTGTTTGAATCGCTTGAGGGAAGGCACGGGTATTGGCACCAACCAGATAGACCATGCCATACTCCAATAGGAAAGACACCCCAATAGCCGTAATCAAAACAGCAATACGAGTAGAGTGGCGCAAAGGTCGGTAAGCAAGAAACTCAATCACGACACCAAGGATGGCTGTCGCTATCATAGCTACAATAAGCGCTACAAAGAAATTCATTTGGAAAGAATTAATCAAGAAATAACCGATAAAGGCTCCCATCATATAAATATCACCGTGTGCGAAGTTGATGAGCTTGATAATTCCGTAAACCATGGTATATCCTAGGGCTAACAGCGCATAAACACTACCTAGAATCAAACCATTTACTAGTTGTTGGAGCATAAAATTCACTCTTTCTATATATAATTTCGAGGGTTTCCCCTCACTTTTTGATAGGTTCTTAAACATCGAAACAGGGAGTGAGTCAGAGGCTCATTCCCTATTTCAACATTTTTCTATTATGGTTTTACAACTTCTGCTGCTTCAACCTTACCATTATTCATGGTCATCATGTAAGCTGTTTTGACTGTGTTGTGGTCTGCATCGAAGCTTGTTTGACCAGTTACACCTTCAAAGTCTTTTGTTTTAGCAAGGTTGTCTTTGATCTCACCTGAGTTTTTGGCACCTTTTGCTGCGTTTGCTACAAGGTGAACTGAGTCATAAGCCAAAGCTGCAAATGTTGAAGGCTCTTCATTGTACTTAGCACGGTAAGCCTCAAGGAAGGCTTTTGCTTTAGCAGAAACTTCTACAGTAGTTGAGAAGCCTGAGATAAAGTAGATGTTTGATGCTTTTTCAGGAGTTGCTTGTTGTACAAACTCTTCACCGTTGAATCCATCACCACCAACGATTGGTTTGTCAATTCCCATACCACGCGCTTGGTTTACAATTTTACCAGCTTCAGTGTAGTAACCAGGAACAATGATAGCATCAAAGTCTTTCCCTTTCATTTTTGTAAGGGCTGCTTGGAAGTCTGTGTCACCTGCTACGAAAGTTTCATCTGCAACGATTTCACCTTTGTAAGCTTCACGGAAGGCTTTGGCAATCCCTTTAGCATAGTCGCTGGCATTGTCAGTGTAAAGAACAACTTTCTTAGCTTGCAATTTTTCAGAAACATAGTTTGAGATAATTTTTCCTTGGAAGCTATCTTGGAAAGTTCCGATAAAGAGGTAATCTTGACCTTTAGTCAATCCATCTTGAGTCGCACTTGGCGAAATCAATGGAACACCTGCTTTTGTAGCGTTCGCTACCGCAGCTGCAGTCGCACCAGATGTCGCAGGTCCTACGATTGCTGATACTTTAGATTGAGTTACAAGGTTAGTTGTTACTGAAGCCGCCTCAGCTGTTTCAGACTTATTATCTTTATCGACTACTTCGATTTGTTTTCCATCGATACCACCTGCTGCATTGATTTCATCAACGGCCAATTGGGCACCTTTTTGTTCAGATGTTCCGTAGGCTGCTACAGCACCAGTTTCTTCAAAGTTAAATCCGATTTTGATTGTCTTTTCATCTACTGAGTTACCAGCAGCATTTGACGCTCCAGACTTCACTTCTCCACAGGCTGCAAGAAGTGCTACACTTGCAAGCGCCACAAACGATAGGGCAAATTTTTTCTTCATATTTTTTGTCTCCTTATTTCTTAAATAAATAGCATGTTAAGAATATACCGAATTATCAGAAAATTGTCAACACTTTTCTTGAACTTTTTCGATGATAACGTTTTCCTCTCGATAAAGATTGCCCACAAAGGGTGTTTCCAGCTCTTGGATATGACAAATTCTGACTTTTTTTATAAATTTTTCCTTGCTCAAGTGTCCGACCAATTGCTCCACTTCTTGAGTTGGAACATAAAGCTGTAAGTAACGATGTTTCTTGGAATGATAGGTAATATCTCCATAATCCTGCAGTTTTTTTGCATCACGATTATAGTAAAGATAGATAATCAAGCCAGATCGATTGACTTTTTCAAACATGGTAAATCCTCTTTCTAAGAAATCTCTCCCTATTATACCAAAAAAAGCAAACCCAGTCGAGTTTGCCTTCTTTGATCATTAGTTCAATGAATTGTTAGCCATGATTTCATCAATAAAGCCATATTCAAGTGTTTCTTGGGCACTCATCCAGTTATCACGTTCTGCATCTGCATGGACTTTTTCGATTGACTGACCTGAATTTTCAGCTAAGATTTTTTCCAAGGTTTTACGAGTTTTAAGCAAATGTTCTGCAGCAATCGCCATATCGGTTTGTTGAGTACCACCGCCTGTACCACCCATTGGTTGGTGGATCATGTATTCAGCATTTGGAAGCATGAAACGTTTGCCTTTTGCTCCACTTGATGCAATGACCGTCCCCATAGATGCGGCCATACCCATAACGATGGTTTGGACATCTGCCTTAATAAAGTTCATGGTGTCAACGATCGCCAAACCAGCTGAAACTGAACCACCAGGTGTATTGACATAAAGGTAAATATCTTTTGTACTATCTTGGGCATCCAAGAAAAGCAACTGGGCAATAACTGAGTTAGCCATGTTGTCTTCAACTGGACCTGTCAGCATAATGATGCGGTCTTTTAGAAGACGTGAGTAAATATCGTAGGAACGTTCTCCACGGCTTGTTTGTTCAATAACTACAGGAATCATTCAATTCTCCTTTTGAGTTTTAATTTTGTTGGTCAAATGACTGAAGATAAGACTATTATAATATCTAGGTCAAAAAAGGTCAAATTTTTGCTCTGTTTTCATCAGACAGAAACAAAAACTCAACCTCCTTTCGTGACTGGAAATCCTTTTCCAAGTCAATCTTCTTTTCGATCTTATTTCGTACCGAACAAGCGGTCCCCAGCATCTCCAAGACCTGGAACGATATAACCGTGTTCGTTCAAGCGTTCATCCAAAGCTGCTGTAAAGATTTCTACATCTGGGTGAGCTTCTTGAAAGGCTTTTACACCTTCTGGTGCTGATACAAGGCAGACAAATTTGATATTTGATGCGCCACGTTTTTTAAGTGAGTCAACAGCCAAGATCGCTGAGCCACCTGTTGCCAACATTGGGTCTACGACAAAAATTTGACGTTGGTCAATATCTTCAGGCAATTTCACCAAATACTCAACTGGTTGAAGTGTTTCTTCATCACGGTACATACCGATATGGCCAACTTTAGCAGCTGGAACCAAGCTCAAGAGCCCATCAACCATCCCGATACCTGCGCGCAAGATTGGAACGATGGCCAATTTCTTACCTGCCAATTGTTTTTGAACTGTTTTTGTAATTGGTGTTTCGATTTCCACATCTTCTAGTGGAAGATCACGAAGTACTTCATATCCCATCAACATTGCAATCTCATCTACTAGCTCACGGAAAGCTTTTGTAGAAGTATCTGTACGACGCAAGATTGACAATTTGTGTTGAATCAGTGGATGATTAATAACTTCAATTTTTCCCATTTTTGGAGTTCCTTCTTTCAATTTATTCTTCTTATTATACCAAAAAACGGTTTAAAAATCTTTCTAAACCATTTATTTTTGATAATTTTTACATTAGATCTGCCTCTTTAAGAGCTGCCTGTACTGTCTCAAGTGGTAAATGGGTTAATTCTGTTCCCTTTTCTTGATAAAGGTATTGGGCATAGTCGTCCATTCGATACTGGTTAATATAAACCACGCGCTTGCAGCCGACCTGCAGCAATTGTTTTGTACAGTTCAGACAAGGAAAATGCGTTACATAGGCTGTAAAGCCTTTAGGAACACCACGTTCTGCACCTTGAAGGATAGCATTGACCTCAGCATGAAGGGTGCGAACACAGTGTCCTTCAATGACTAGACATTCGTGGTCAATACAATGCTCGGTTCCTGATACCGAACCATTGTAACCAGTGGAAATAACCTTATTATCTTTTACCAGAATCGCGCCCACTTTGGCACGTTTACAAGTGGAACGATTGGCAATTAGTAAGGCTTGGGCTGCAAAATACTCATCCCATGCTAGTCTTTTTTCAGTCATCTCTTTTCTCCTTTTTCTCTATTTTTTAAAAAATGGTAACCGTAAATCCGCTATCTTTTCAGCAGGTACCTTCATGCCATCCTTGATCCATTTTAGAAGGACAGAGACGATGGCCGAGCTCCAGAAGGAATGAAGATAAGAGCTGACACCTTTTGATTTTCCATGGTATTTTTCCAGAAACTCCTGCATGGCTTGGACAAAGATTTTTTCCAGATGGTAATCTAAGGCAAGTTGAATCACTCTGGCTTCCTTTCTTGCCTCTCGGAAAAGGTGAACCCAGACCATATAAAGGTCTGTCTTTAAATCATAATGATGCAACTGTTCCATAATATTGTGGACAGTTCGTTTAAAGACACTTTCCAAAATCTCCTCTTTGGAATCATAATTGCGATAAAAGGCCGCACGCGAAACGCCTGCACGTTTGACCAATTCAGAAATACTAATCTTGGTCAAGTCCTTTTTTTCCAAGAGTTGCAAGAGGGCTGTTTCGATGGCTTCTCTAGTTAATAAATTGGATTCTTGGTTTGATTTTCTGAGATTTTCAAGAGACTTTTCAGAGATTCTACGTTCAGACATAACATTTTCTTTCTACTTGTCACAACAGACGGATGAGGCTTTTGTTTCAAGGGCTTTCATGATATAATTGTAAAAAAAGACAGAACCTTTGTCAATGTATAACTGACAAAGATGGAGAATTTCTATGACTTGGAAGATTATTGCTGACTCTGGTTGTGATTATCGTCAACTGGCAAGACCAGCTATTGACACGACCTTTGTGAGTGTTCCCTTAACCATTCAAGTAGCTGATCAGGTCTTTGTTGATGATGCCAGTCTTGACATTGATCAAATGATGGAAACCATGTATGCAACTGCAGAAGCTTCAAAATCAGCTTGTCCAAGCCCAGATGATTATTTGCGAGCATTTGAAGGAGCCAAAAACATTTTCCTAGTAACCATCACAGGTACTCTCTCTGGCAGCCACAATAGTGCTCAACTAGCAAAGAATATTTATCTGGAAGATCATCCTGACACTAAGATTCATGTAATTGATAGTTTGTCTGCTGGTGGAGAAGTTGACTTGCTCGTAGAAAAATTGAATGACTTGATTGACCAGGGCTTATCTTTTGAAGAAGTGGTTGAAGCTATCACAGCCTATCAAGAAAAAACCAAGTTACTTTTTGTCCTAGCCAAAGTCGATAACTTGGTGAAGAACGGCCGTTTGAGCAAGCTTATCGGTACAGTCGTTGGCCTTCTCAACATTCGTATGGTCGGAGAAGCTAGTGAAACTGGAACTCTCGAATTGCTACAAAAAGCAAGAGGACCAAAGAAAGCAATTCAGGCAGCCTATGAAGAGTTAGTGAAAGCAGGATATACTGGTGGTCGTATTGTCATGGCTCAACGCAATAACGAGAAATGTTGCCAACAGCTTTCAGACCGAATCCGTGAAAATTTCCCACAAGCCAACATCAAAATTCTCCCAACATCTGGTCTCTGCAGTTTTTATGCAGAAGATGGTGGTTTGCTGATGGGATATGAAATTGATTGATTGCATTCTTGACAAGAGGTGACTTCATCTCTTGTTTTTTTGTGGTACAATAGAGCTATGAAACATTTTGATACTATCGTCATCGGTGGAGGTCCTGCTGGCATGATGGCTACGATTTCCAGTAGCTTTTATGGTCAGAAAACCCTCCTCATCGAAAAAAATCGGAAACTTGGAAAAAAATTAGCTGGTACTGGTGGGGGACGTTGCAATGTCACCAACAATGGAACTCTAGATGACCTACTAGCTGGAATCCCTGGAAATGGGCGCTTTCTCTACAGTGTCTTCTCCCAGTTTGATAACCATGATATCATTAACTTTTTTACAGAAAATGGTGTTAAACTTAAGGTCGAAGACCACGGCCGCGTCTTTCCTGCCAGTGACAAATCTCGGACCATTATCGAAGCTTTGGAAAAGAAAATCACTGAGCTAGGTGGTCAAGTTGCTACTCAAACAGAAATTGTTTCGGTTAAAAAGATAGACGACCAGTTTATCCTTAAATCAGCTGACCAAACCTTCACTTGTGATAAACTCATTGTCACAACTGGTGGGAAATCCTATCCTTCCACTGGTTCGACTGGTTTTGGACATGAGATTGCCCGTCATTTTAAACACACCATTACCGAACTTGAAGCCGCTGAAAGTCCTTTGTTGACAGATTTTCCACACAAGGCCTTGCAAGGAATTTCATTGGACGATGTGACCCTTAGCTACGACAAGCATGTCATCACGCACGATCTGCTTTTTACCCACTTTGGTTTGTCTGGCCCTGCTGCTCTGCGTATGTCTAGCTTTGTCAAGGGTGGGGAGGTTCTCTCACTGGATGTTTTCCCTCAACTTTCTGAGAAGGACTTGGCTGCATTCCTAGAAGAAAATCGTGAAAAATCCTTGAAAAATGCCTTAAAAACTTTGCTTCCAGAACGCTTGGCAGATTTTTTTGTGCAAGGCTATCCTGACAAAGTCAAACAGTTGAGTGAAAAGGAACAAGAACAACTTCTCCAGTCTATTAAGACCCTCAAAATCCCTGTGACTGGTAAAATGTCTCTCGCCAAATCCTTTGTTACCAAGGGTGGTGTCAGTCTTAAGGAAATCAACCCTAAAACCCTTGAAAGTAAGCTGGTACCTGGCCTTCACTTTGCTGGCGAAGTCATGGATATCAATGCCCACACGGGTGGCTTTAATATCACTTCAGCCCTCTGTACCGGTTGGGTGGCAGGCTCAAATCAAATATATAAATAATTGAATGACTAAAATACAAAATAAGAAAGGAAGTCCTTTGGAACATATTATTTTACTAAGAGGTGTTACTCCTAATGGAAAAAATGCTATCCCGAAAATGTCTTATTTGGTAGATATTTTAACAGAAGCTGGTTTTCAACACGTTCGAACCTATATTCAAAGTGGGAATATCATTCTTGAAAGTGATTTAGATTTAGAAGAAATACGAGAATGTGTTCATACTCTGATAAAGGAAAAAATTGGGGCCGACTTAAAAATGGTTATCAAGAACAAAAGTGATTTTAAAAAAATTGTCCAAGAAAACCCGTTTGGAGAACACTATCTTTATGACCGTATACATGTGATTTTTTATCAAGAATCTATTCAAAGTCTCCCTTTAGAAAAATTGAAAATTGATTACGGTGAAGAAGAAATTTGTATCGGTAACCATTGTCTTTACCTCTATCTCCCTAGAACTGCTAAACAAAAGAAACTCCATACCAACTATCTTGAAAAGCTTTTTAATGTAGATTTGACCATGCGAAAACTAAATGTGGTAGAAAAATTATTAAGCAAATAGTGCTTGAATTTAGTAAAAATCGGAAGAATGCTCCTCCGATTTTATTTTGTCTGAGTTTGGACATAATAGGCAATGACATCTGATGTGTACTGGGCTGTTCCAGGTCCAAATTTGTCAATGTTTTCCTTAAATTCTGGGTTGTAGACGTAGCCTTTACCGATATAACCAAATACCTCAATAGAGCAGTCAAATCCATAAGTACGGATGGCTTGCAAGAGTTTAGTGGCTTCTTCTTGATTTTCGGTTGCTGTTACAGGTAGACCAGCTTGAAGATTTTGTGCCAAAGCTTGAAAAACTTGGTTGAAGGCAGCTGTAGCCTCGTCTTCGTGACCTTTTTGGCGCTCCAGCGCTTGGTCCATGACTTCTTGTCCATATTTCTCTACCGCCTCTTGGTGGTATTTTTGATGGTCTTGGTAGTTAAATCCAGCAAATTTCTCTTGAATGCTCATTTCTCTTTCTCCTTTTTGTTCTTTAATGGTTTTTTGCAAGGTTGAAATCAAGGTATCCAGATGTTCCCTTTCTCGAGTCAAATAGTCCAACTGTCTGGTCAGATGGGGCAATAAATCTGTCCTTTCTTCCTTTAATAGCTCTGCTATTTTTTCTAAAGAAAAACCTAGATATTTGTAATAAAGAATAACCTGAAGGCGTTCCAAATCCTCCTGACTGTAGGTTCGATAGCCGTTTTCCGACTTTAAAGGAACCAAAAGTCCTATCTTATCGTAGTGGTGTAGGGTCTTGACAGAGACGCCCGAAAGCTGCGCAGCTTCTTTTATATGGTACATGATTTCCTCCTTATACTCAATGAAAATCAAAGAGCAAACTAGGAAGCTAGCCGCAGGCTGTACTTGAGTACGGTAAGGCGACGCTGACGTGGTTTGAATTTGATTTTCGAAGAGTATTACATTGATAGTATAACCCCTCCCCCTAGGTCAGAGTCAAGCGTTTTTGCGAAATTTTTTACTTTATCATAACGTGAAAATGGTTTTCTTGACAGACCTTAGAAAACATGATAGGATAGTCAAGTCTATCAATCAAAAGAAAGGCTCATTTTGAGTACTGATGAGGCTATTTGCCAAGGGCAGTAGCTTTTTCTTTTGTAATACTAATTTTAGGAGTTTAACTATGTCTGAAAAATCGCAATGGGGTTCTAAACTAGGCTTTATTCTAGCATCTGCTGGTTCAGCTATCGGACTTGGAGCCGTTTGGAAATTTCCCTATATGACTGCTGCTAATGGCGGTGGAGGCTTTTTACTAGTCTTTCTTATTTCTACCATTTTAATCGGTTTCCCGCTCCTGCTTGCTGAATTTGCCCTTGGCCGTAGTGCTGGTGTTTCAGCAATCAAAACCTTTGGAAAACTCGGCAAGAATAGTAAGTACAACTTTATCGGTTGGATTGGTGCCTTTGCCCTCTTTATCCTCTTATCTTTCTACAGTGTTATTGGAGGATGGATTCTGGTTTATCTAGGCATTGAGTTTGGAAAATTGTTCCAAATTGGTGGAACGGGGGATTATGCTCAGTTATTTACTTCAATCATTTCAAATCCAGCCATTGCCCTAGGAGCTCAAGCAGCCTTTATCCTATTGAATATCTTCATTGTATCACGTGGGGTTCAAAAAGGGATTGAAAGAGCTTCGAAAGTCATGATGCCCCTGCTCTTTATCATCTTTGTCGTCATCATCGGTCGTTCTCTCAGTTTGCCAAATGCCATGGAAGGGGTTCTTTACTTCCTAAAACCAGACTTCTCTAAGCTGACCAGTGCTGGTCTCCTATATGCTCTGGGACAATCTTTCTTTGCCCTCTCACTAGGGGTTACAGCCATGCTGACCTATGCTTCTTACTTGGATAAGAAAACCAATCTGGTTCAGTCAGGGATTTCCATCGTAGCCATGAATATCTCGGTATCCATCATGGCAGGTCTAGCCATTTTCCCAGCCATGTCAGCCTTCAATATCCAGTCTGAAGGGGGACCAAGCTTGCTATTTATCGTCTTGCCTCAGCTCTTTGACAAGATGCCTTTTGGAACCATTTTCTACATCCTCTTCCTCCTGCTCTTCCTCTTTGCGACGGTCACTTCTTCCGTTGTTATGCTGGAAATCAATGTGGGTAATATCACCAATCAGGACAACAGTAAGCGTGCTAAATGGAGTGCTATTTTAGGAATCTTGACCTTTGTCTTTGGAATTCCTTCAGCCCTATCTTACGGTGTTATGGCGGATGTTCATATCTTTGGGAAGACCTTCTTTGATGCTATGGACTTCTTGGTTTCTAATCTCCTCATGCCATTTGGTGCTCTCTGCCTTTCACTCTTTACAGGCTATATTTTTAAGAAGGCTCTTGCCATGGAGGAACTACACCTTGATGAACGAGCATGTAAACAGGGACTTTTCCAGGTCTGGCTCTTCCTTCTTCGTTTTATCATTCCTATCATCATCATCGTGGTCTTTATCGCCCAATTTATGTAATCAAAAAGGACTTGAGTAATGAACTCAGGCCCTTTCTTTTTTATGGATGACTAACAATCAATTCCAAACCTTGCCCTTCCAGAATCCAAGCTTCAACATCACTTGGTAGGATAAAGTGGCTGCCTTTTTGGATTGGATAGTTTTTTCCGTCAACAGTTAGCTGACCTTGACCAGCTAAGACACTGAATAAGGTGTAATCAGCTGTCTTCTCAAAATCAACTTTTCCAGTGATTTCCCACTTGTAAACTACAAAGAAATCATTAGATACAAGGAGAGTGGAACGCAAATCATCTGCTTTAACAGTTACAGGACGGCTATTGGCAGGCTCTCCAATGTTCAAAACATCGATAGATTTTTCAAGGTGAAGTTCACGCAAGTTGCCATTATCATCCTTACGGTCAAAGTCATAGACACGGTAAGTGGTATCGCTAGATTGCTGAGTTTCAAGAATCAAAATTCCTGCTCCGATAGCGTGCATGGTGCCACTTGGTACATAGAAGAAATCTCCAGCCTTTACAGGAACTTTTGTCAACAAGGCATCCCAGTTCTTGTCCTCGATTTGCTGGCGGAGTTCTTCTTTTGACTTGGCATTGTGACCATAGATAATTTCTGAACCTTCATCCGCTGCGATAATGTACCAGCATTCTGTTTTTCCAAGTTCACCTTCATGCTCTAGTCCATAGGCATCGTCTGGGTGAACTTGGACACTGAGCCAGTCGTTGGCATCCAGAATCTTAGTCAAAAGTGGAAATACAGGCTCAGGACGATTGCCAAACAATTCACGATGTTCCGCATACAAAGTAGCGAGGTCTGTTCCCTGGTAGCGTCCATTGGCAACTTTAGAGACTCCATTTGGATGGGCTGAGATGGCCCAATATTCTCCGATTTTTTCACTTGGGATGTCGTAACCAAACTCATCACGTAGCTTGGTTCCACCCCAGATTTTTTCTTGCATAACTGATTGTAAAAATAATGGTTCTGACATGTCGATCTCCTGTCTGATTTTTCTCCCTTCATTATAGCAAAAAAAGAGTTCCAGTTGAACTCTTTTTCATATCTTATAAAGTAGGGAGAAGATTTTATAAAAATAGTAACGATATACTTTTTTCTTTAATAGAGACGAACATAAAAGACTCTCGTAAAGCTAGCTGTCACTGGACTTTTTCCCTCAACTCTCATTCAAAAATTGCTTTAATGAAGCATCTATTTTCATAAACGAACAAAACTGTAACCAGTCTTCTTTTTAAATCAAAGCTGTGATAGCGGTTACTAGGCCAAAAATAATACCTGGTGCATTCGCTGCTGTAAGGGGGATATCTCTTTCTTTTTTGAAAAGACCGTAGTAGACCCATAGACTACAGTTGATCGCTGCAACCAAGGGCTGGATGAAATTTCCTTTTTGACCAGCCAGATTGTTCATAATTTGTGGGAAGTAAGACACATACATCATAACAGACATAAAGGTCGCTACCCAACCCAAAACTTTCATTTGTTTTTCAGACATTTTCAAATCCTCTTTCATTTTTACTGAATCTTATTTTATAATCTTCTTTCAAAACAATCAAGTCTTTAAAACTTTTGTTATAAAGATGTAAACTATCACAATCTTGTGATAAGAAAGAGGGAACAGAAAACAGACCGAATGCCTCCGATATATTTAGTCAATCAAATATTAGAAAATGAATACTCCTTTTCAATGAATCGATTGATTGATGGTAAATTCCCAAACTAAGTTCCACCGCTAATCCAAGTGGAAGTTAGTCTGATAAAAATTCTAAAAACCAGTGGAAATCCGTGTCAGGGTAAGTTCCACTGGTTTTAATCATGCTTGATTTCATCGCTTCTGTAGCCAAAATGAATCGAAAAAAAGAGCGCACAAAATCCCCTCATCTGAAAGCGTTTCAGATTAAGTTCCGCTATGGTGGAAGTTAGTGTGAGACGTTTGAATGGGGTTGAAGATTAG
>NZ_RJNR01000018.1:0-29782 GCF_003942685.1 Streptococcus mitis
ATTTAGAAGCTAGTCGTCTGATATAATCTGCTAATCTTTACTTAAACTATATTTTATATACTCAAAATTCTTATTAAATAATTTTTCTATGTTTTTATAAATCAATCTCCAGTACGTCATATTTCTCTTTTCTGTATTTTCATTGTATAATGAGAGTACATTTTGTTACATACGATGAAATGCAACCATTTCTAGCGAAGATTAAGGAGAAATTAATGAAAAAAGTAATGGTAATTATCAACCCTACTTCTGGTGGGGAAAAGGCTTTGGATTACAAAGAAAAGTTGGAGAATAAAGCAAAAGAATACTTTGAGCACGTGGAAACCAAAATTACCGAAAAAGCGCTGGATGCCACACATTTTGCTGAAGAAGCTTCTCGTGAGCAGTACGATGCAGTGGTTGTGTTTGGTGGTGATGGGACTGTTAATGAAGTTATTTCGGGTATTGCTGAGAGAGACTACATTCCTAAGTTAGGGATTATCCCTGGTGGTACTGGTAATCTCATTACGAAACTTTTGGAAATCAATCAAGACATCGATGGCGCAATTGATGAACTGGATTTTGATTTAACCAATAAGATTGATATCGGAAAAGCGAATGACAATTATTTTGGTTATATTTTTAGTATCGGTTCTCTACCTGAAGCGATTCACAATGTTGAAATCGAGGATAAGACAAAATTCGGTATTTTAGCCTATGCTGTAAATACCATGAAGTCTGTCATGACGGATCAGGTATTTAACATTAAGGTTGAGACAGAAAATGGAAATTATGTTGGTGAAGCTAGCCATGTTTTGGTTCTCTTGACAAATTACTTCGCTGATAAGAAAATCTTTGAAGAAAACAAAGACGGCTATGCCAATATTTTGATTCTAAAAGATGCTTCTATATTTTCTAAATTATCCGTCATTCCAGATTTACTAAAAGGGGATGTTGTCGGCAATGATAATATTGAGTATATCAGAGCGCGTAATATTAAGATCTCTTCAGATAGTGAATTGGAGTCAGATGTTGATGGCGATAAATCGGATAACCTACCTGTAGAAATCAAAGTTCTAGCTCAGCGAGTTGAAGTATTTTCAAAACCGAAAGAGTAGAAGGTAAAAATTAGTTTATTATTCACAACGAAATTAAGTTCTATATCAACGATTGGAGGAGGAATGAATTCTCTATTTGATGAATTTCGAACAATTTGTTCTCATTTAAACCAAGTCGGAATCACTCCGACGCTCATGGGGTCTTTGGGGTTTGAATACCGATCAAATGAAGAATGGGGGCCGTCTGACATTGACATTCATGTGCCTGGTGACCCTAGAGGTTGGGAAGCACCCGATCATCTCAGAATTTATGAGTGGGACAAGATAATGAAAGTGATGAAACACTTAGGCTATGCCTTAATAGATATTCATGAGCATGAATTCAAAAAAGATGGTCTGAGTGTTGAATTCGGAAGTATCGATTCTTTACCTGATTTTGCAGGAGTTTCGGAATCGGATATAGAGTTGATTCATCTCGAAAACATCACTTTTCGCATTCCAAATCTTGAACAGTTTTTAAGTATTTACAAGGCTTCTTCCCAAGATTCTTATCGAAATGAGCAAAATAACAATAAGGATTTTAAAAAGATAGAATGGTTAGAAAGACAGTTGTAAATCATCATTTGAAAAGTAGCAAGTTGTAAGACTGGCTACTTTTTTATTTATAGAACCAAACCACTAGAATCTACGGACAAGCCTTGAAAATAAAATACGAAAGTAGTATACTAAAATCACAACTATGAAAACGTTTGCGTCGTAAATGCAACCAAGTAAATCAGGAGACAAATACAGTGCAATTAAGCGCTATTTACCATAGGCCTGAGTCGGAGTTTACCTATCTTTATAAGGATAAGAAGCTTCATATTCGAATTCGAACTAAGAAAGGGGATATTGAAAGCATCAACTTGCACTATGGAGACCCTTTTATTTTTATGGAGGAGTTTTATCAAGATACAAGGAAAATGGCCAAGATAACTTCTGATGCCATCTTTGATTATTGGCAGGTTGAAGTCTCAGTTGATTTTGCACGTATCCAGTATCTCTTTGAAGTCACGGATACAGAAGGTCAAAGTATTTTGTATGGTGATAAAGGGTGTGTGGACAATTCTCTAGAAAATCTTCATGCTATTGGAAATGGATTTAAGTTGCCCTATCTTCATGAGATTGATGCCTGCAAGGTTCCTGATTGGGTTTCAAATACGGTATGGTATCAGATATTTCCTGAGAGATTTGCCAATGGAAATGCTCGATTAAACCCAGAAGGGACATTAGACTGGGATTCCTCTATCACACCTCAGAGTGATGATTTCTTTGGTGGTGATTTACAGGGGATTATTGACCATCTGGATTACTTGCAAGACTTGGGTATTACAGGTCTTTATCTCTGTCCCATTTTTCAATCTACGAGCAATCATAAGTACAATACGACGGATTACTTTGAAATTGACCGTTATTTTGGAGACAAGGAGACCTTTCGGGAACTGGTCGAGCAAGCTCATCGACGTGGCATGAAAATCATGTTGGATGCGGTATTTAACCATATTGGTTCGCAATCGCCTCAATGGCAAGATGTTGTCAAAAATGGTGAGCAATCTGCTTATAAGGATTGGTTCCATATTCAACAATTCCCAGTGACGACTGAAAAGCTTGCTAATAAGAGAGACTTACCCTATCATGCTTTTGGTTTCGAGGACTATATGCCTAAGCTAAATACAGCTAATCAAAAGGTCAAGGACTATCTTTTAAAGGTTGCGACTTATTGGATTGAAGAGTTTGATATAGATGCTTGGCGTTTGGATGTGGCTAATGAGATTGACCATCAGTTCTGGAAGAATTTTCGTAAGGCAGTTTTAGCTAAAAAGCCTGATCTTTATATCCTAGGAGAAGTCTGGCATACGTCTCAGCCTTGGCTAAATGGAGATGAGTTCCATGCTGTTATGAATTATCCTTTATCTGATAGCATCAAGGAGTATTTTTTGCGTGGTGTTAAGAAGACGGATCAGTTCATCGATGAAATCAATGCCCAATCTATGTATTACAAACAGCAGATTTCAGAGGTTATGTTTAATCTCTTGGATTCTCATGATACAGAACGTATTTTGTGGACGGCCAATGAGGATGTTCAACTGGTTAAATCAGCCCTAGCCTTTCTCTTTTTACAAAAAGGAACACCCTGCATCTATTATGGAACAGAGTTATCCTTGACTGGCGGTCCAGACCCAGATTGTCGTCGTTGTATGCCTTGGGAACGTGTATCAAGTGACAATGATATGCTGAATTTTATGAAGAAGATAATCCAAATTCGCAAACATGCATCAGCAATTATTCAGCATGGCAAGTATAACCTTCAAGAAATCACACAAGATGTAGTAGTCCTTGAATGGAAATACGAAAGCCGGGTCCTTAAAGCGATCTTTAACCAATCAAAAGATGATTATCTTTTAGAGAAAGAAGTAGTAACACTAGCAAGCAATTGCCGAGAATTGGAGAATCAGCTTGTGATCTCTCCAAATGGATTTGTGATTTTCAAAAACTAGTTGATGAAGATTATAGTTTATTTCACAACTTATATAGTATAATAAGGCTAGTTACTAAACCTGTAAAAGGAGAAAGAGATGAAGAAATCAAGAAAATTAGTCACATTAGGAATCTGTTCCGTCTTGTTTTTAGGCTTGGCTGCTTGTCAACAACAAAATACTACTTCTGAAGGGACGAATCAAAGACAAAGTAGTTCAGCGAAAGTTCCATGGAAAGCTTCATACACAAATCTAAACAATCAGGTAAGTACAGAAGAGGTCAAATCTCTCTTATCAGCCCATTTGGATTCAAATAGTGTTGATTCATTTTTTAATCTTGTAAATGATTATAATACCATTGTCGGCTCAACTGGCCTATCAGGAGATTTCACTTCCTTTACTCACACAGAATACGATGTTGAGAAAATTAGCAACCTTTGGAATCAAAAGAAGGGCGATTTCGTTGGTACAAACTGTCGTATCAATAGTTATTGTCTTTTGAAAAAATCAGTTACCATTCCAAAACTTGAAAAAAATGACCAATTGCTTTTCCTAGATAACGATGCGATTGATAAGGGAAAGGTCTTTAATTCCCAAGATAAGGAAGAGTTTGATATTCTATTTTCGAGAGTTCCAACTGAAGCAACGACGGATGTCAAGGTTCACGCTGAAAAGATGGAAACATTCTTCTCCCAATTTCAATTTAATGAAAAAGCTCGAATGCTATCTGTAGTTTTGCACGACAATCTGGATGGCGAGTATCTGTTTGTAGGCCACGTTGGTGTTTTAGTACCGGCTGATGATGGCTTCTTATTTGTAGAGAAATTGACTTTCGAAGAGCCCTACCAAGCGATTAAATTTGCCAGCAAGGAAGATTGCTACAAGTATTTAGGCACCAAATATGCGGATTACACAGGTGACGGACTGGCTAAGCCTTTCATCATGGATAATGATAAGTGGGTTAAGCTTTAATAGTGGTAAGATATGACAGTAATCCTAGGACATTTATATTTTTGATGAGTTAATCATTAATACCAGGAACCACGAAAAATGAAACATTTATTGGTTATATCCAAAGATACGATATTGATGGGGAAGGATATCAATCAGAAGTATGGGAAGTGACTGAGTAGGAAGATTCATAATTAAAAATCAGAGTCTTCTTTCCAGTGTTGCTCATATTTACAGACAGTCCATTTGTAGTTTTATATGGATTGGTATATAATTTAACTTAGTGAAAATAGGAGGACTAATCGAATGGAATTAAAAGATTTTACAGAAAAAGAACAGGAAATGATTAAGAAGGGGCTTACGACGTCTAAAATTAGTGACAAGGAAACTGCTGAAAAAATTCTTGCACTTGTCCCGCAAGACTTGATTAAGCGAATCCCATTTTTCGTCAGAAAACATGCTACGACACGTACTATTAAACGCATTTCAATTGAACACCCTGAACTCTACGCTGCAGCTCAAACAAGTGGTGAAATACCAGAAAAAGAACGCGAAGAATTACGTCAGATTATCACGACTATCTTTGAACAAAAAATGAATAAGCATAGTATTAAGTAGAGAATGAAAAAATATTTTATTGGCGGTTTGGGAAGCAANGTCTATCATAGCAAAGATTTTTTTNAAGAACTAAATTCGCAGATTTATTTTCTAAATCCATATGAAAAGCATCTTCGAGATGAAACAGAATTGAAATCATGGTTTAAAAATGAGATTGTAGAGGAAGAATCTATATGTTTGATAGGTCATTCTCTTGGAGGAGATTTAGCTCGTTATCTCGCATCGGAATTTCAAGAAGTGAAGAAATTGATTCTTTTGGATGGTGGCTATCTAGATTTAGATAAGATTTTACCTTTAGATACAGAGTTAGAGGAAACTAAAAACTATATTGAATCTCAAGTTGTTTCGGACTTAGATGTTCTTATTTCTAAAGAAAAATCTGAAGCAAAGCATTGGTCAGAAAATATGGAGAAAGCCGTAAGGCAGTCCTATCACTGGAATGCGGAGTATAATAGATATGAGTTAGCTATAAAATGTGAAAATATAGAAGCGATACTCAGCCTACGGAGGAAAATACAAGCTTTTAAGAGAGAAGTGGGAGATACCTTGTTTATCAGTCCTTGCTATTCTAATGAAGCTACATGGAGAGAGGAAGCCTTAAAAGAATTGCCAGACTATTTTGATACTATTTTTCTAGAGAACTTTGGCCATGAGCTTTATACTGAAGCACCTAGAGAAGTCGCTAGTCTGATTAATGAGTGGCTCGCTTATTCTCAATGAGCTACTTGTATTGCTTGAAAAAAAAGCATGTTTTTGCCAATGCTAATAAACGAACTGCTTTATTCGTTTTGGTGAAATTTATACAATTAAATGGCTATCGTTTTTCTGTTACCATTAATCGTTAAGATACATTTAAAAGAACTAGTGGACTAGTTCTTTTTATATCCGTTTTCACACTATTAAACTTATACAAATCTATATAAAATATTATTTTTCCGAACAAAAATAGATATTTTTTCAAAAAAGTACTTTACAGAGTGTTGGAAGTATGATATAGTAATAAAGCTTAGAAAATGAGATGATGTTTTCTAGCAAATATAAACCCGAGTAAAAAATGCCTACGGACAGGCAGGGTTGAATGCCGAAGCGTGGTTGAAAAACCACATTATTGATAGGGTTAAAAGCCTACTTTTATAAGTTGATGTTAGGACGCTTGTCCTAATTCATAAATTTTTAGTGTGGTGAAAGCACACGTCATCTTGTGAAACGATCAATAAAGTACGTAATATTTGCTACTAGAGAGTTAGGAAACATCGGGAACAGACATACTCAACAGAAACAAACATAAAAACGTCGGAAGATTGCAGAGCAGGTGAAAACCTGCTCTTTTTTCATGAGTCAACCTTTAGTTCCTTAGTTTTCATAAGGTTCTAAAAATATGGAAAGGAGTATGTCTTGAAAGAGTTAGATCAAAACCAAGCTCCAATTTATGAGGCCTTGGTGAAGTTACGCAAGAAAAGAATTGTTCCCTTTGATGTACCAGGTCACAAACGCGGACGAGGAAATCCAGAACTTGTCGAACTGTTAGGAGAAAAATGTGTAGGCATTGATGTCAATTCGATGAAACCCTTGGATAATTTAGGGCATCCTATTTCGATTATTCGAGATGCAGAGGAGCTGGCTGCGGAAGCTTTTGGAGCTAGCCACGCCTTTCTCATGATTGGGGGAACAACTTCATCGGTGCAGACTATGATTCTGTCAACCTGCAAGGCAGGAGATAAGATTATTCTGCCACGTAATGTCCACAAATCTGCTATTAATGCGCTGGTTCTATGTGGTGCCATTCCCATCTATATCGAGATGAGTGTGGATCCTAAGATTGGTATCGCTTTAGGTCTTGAAAATGACCGAGTAGCCCAGGCCATAAAGGAGCATCCAGATGCCAAGGCCATTTTGATTAACAATCCTACTTACTATGGAATTTGTTCAGACCTCAAGGGTTTAACGGAAATGGCTCATGAAGCTGGCATGCTTGTTTTAGTGGACGAAGCCCATGGAGCGCATTTGCATTTTACTGATAAACTTCCAATTTCTGCAATGGATGCAGGAGCTGATATGGCAGCAGTTTCCATGCATAAGTCTGGTGGGAGTTTGACACAAAGTTCGCTTCTTTTAATCGGGGAGCAGATGAATCCTGAGTACGTTCGTCAGATTATCAATCTTACCCAGTCAACATCTGCCTCTTACTTGTTGATGGCTAGTTTGGATATTTCGCGTCGTAACTTGGCCCTACGCGGTAAAGAATCCTTTGAGAAGGTTATTGAGCTATCCGAGTATGCTCGTCGTGAAATCAATGCTATCGGTGGCTACTATGCTTACTCAAAAGAGTTAATAGACGGTGTTTCGGTTTGTGATTTTGATGTGACCAAGCTGTCAGTTTACACTCAGGGTATTGGCTTAACAGGTATCGAGGTTTATGATCTCTTACGAGACGAATACGACATTCAGATTGAGTTTGGTGATATTGGCAATATCTTGGCCTATATTTCGATTGGTGACCGTATCCAAGACATCGAGCGCTTGGTCGGTGCTTTAGCAGATATCAAGAGACTCTATTCACGAGACGGGAAGGACTTGATAGCTGGAGAATATATTCAGCCCGAGTTGGTGTTATCTCCTCAGGAAGCCTTCTATTCAGAGAGAAAAAGTTTGATCTTAGATGAGTCTGTTGGACAGGTCTGTGGAGAATTTGTCATGTGTTACCCTCCAGGAATCCCTATCTTGGCTCCTGGTGAACGCATTACACGAGAAATTGTAGATTATATCCAATTTGCCAAGGAACGTGGTTGCTCCCTCCAAGGGACGGAAGATCCTGAGGTCAATCACATCAACGTCATTAAGAGAAAGGAGAACTAGATGGATTTATGGTTTTCTGAAGTTCATACTCCAGATGTCAAA
Source organism: Streptococcus mitis (assembly GCF_003942685.1). GTDB lineage: Bacteria > Bacillota > Bacilli > Lactobacillales > Streptococcaceae > Streptococcus > Streptococcus mitis_CD. The sequence goes on from NZ_RJNR01000018.1 coordinate 8,021, forward strand.
TTGTCCCTGAGAACAGCCAAGCAACTCTACGCTGGAAAAAGTGAATGGCAGGATATTGAAGTTCTAGATACGCCAGCTTTTGGAAAGATTTTGATTTTAAATGGGCACGTCTTGTTCTCAGATGCTGATGATTTTGTCTACAATGAAATGACCGTTCATGTTCCCATGGCTGTTCATCCCAATCCCAAGAAAGTCTTGGTTATTGGTGGTGGTGACGGTGGTGTTGCTCAAGTATTAACACTCTATCCTGAACTGGAGCAAATCGATATCGTGGAACCAGATGAGATGCTGGTTGAGGTCTGTCGTGAGTATTTTCCAGACTTTGCTGCAGGGCTAGATGATCCTCGTGTTACCATTTACTACCAAAATGGGCTACGCTTTTTACGAAACTGCGAAGATGATTACGATATTATCATCAACGATGCGACAGATCCATTTGGACATACGGAAGGGCTCTTTACCAAGGAATTTTACGGCAACAGTTACAGAGCCTTGAAAGAAGACGGTATCATGATCTACCAGCATGGTAGTCCCTTTTTTGACGAGGATGAGTCGGCTTGCCGAAGCATGCACCGTAAGGTTAATCAAGCCTTTCCAATTAGTCGGGTCTACCAAGCCCACATCCCAACCAGTCCAGCTGGCTATTGGTTGTTTGGATTTGCATCGAAAAAATACCACCCTGTTAAAGATTTTGACAAGGAAGGCTGGAAAAAACGCCAGCTTTTCACAGAATACTATACTGCAAACTTACACGTGGGAGCCTTTATGTTGCCCAAGTATGTTGAGGACATTTTAGAAGAAGAGGAAGGAAAAAAATGAGTCGTTTACTAGTTATTGGATGTGGGGGCGTTGCCCAAGTTGCTATTTCAAAGATTTGTCAGGATAGCGAAACCTTTACAGAAATTATGATTGCTAGTCGTACCAAGTCAAAATGTGATGACTTGAAAGCGAAGCTAGAAGGTAAAACAAGTACAAAGATTGAGACAGCTGCTCTTGATGCTGACAAGGTAGAAGAAGTGATTGCCCTGATTGAAAGCTACAAACCAGAAGCTGTTTTGAACGTAGCTTTACCATATCAAGATTTAACAATTATGGATGCTTGTTTGGCAACAGGTGTTCACTATATCGATACAGCTAACTACGAAGCCGAGGATACAGAAGACCCTGAATGGCGTGCTATTTATGAGAAACGTTGTAAGGATCTTGGTTTTACAGCTTACTTTGACTACTCATGGCAGTGGGCTTATCAAGAGAAATTCAAAGAAGCAGGCTTGACTGCTCTTCTTGGTTCTGGTTTTGACCCAGGTGTGACCAGTGTCTTTTCAGCTTATGCCCTCAAACACTATTTTGATGAAATCCACTATATCGACATTTTAGACTGTAATGGTGGTGACCACGGTTATCCATTTGCAACAAACTTTAACCCAGAAATCAATCTACGCGAGGTTTCTGCGCCAGGTTCTTACTGGGAAGATGGAAAATGGGTCGAAGTCGAAGCTATGTCTATCAAGCGTGAATATGACTTCCCTCAAGTTGGACAAAAAGATATGTATCTCCTTCACCATGAAGAAATTGAATCATTGGCCAAGAATATTCCAGGTGTCAAACGCATTCGTTTCTTTATGACTTTTGGTCAATCATACTTGACGCACATGAAATGTTTGGAAAATGTCGGTCTCCTTCGTACGGATACCATTAATTTCAATGGTCAAGACATCGTTCCAATCCAATTTTTGAAAGCCTTGCTTCCAGATCCTGCTAGCCTTGGACCGCGCACGGTTGGTAAAACCAATATCGGCTGTATCTTTACAGGTGTAAAAGATGGCGTTGAAAAGACCATTTACATCTACAATGTTTGCGACCATCAGGAATGTTACGCAGAAGTTGGTTCACAAGCAATTTCTTACACGACAGGCGTTCCAGCCATGATTGGGACAAAATTGGTTATGAATGGTACTTGGAAACAAGCTGGAGTGTATAACCTTGAAGAGTTGGATCCAGATCCATTCATGGAAGCTTTGAATGAGTATGGTTTGCCATGGGTTGTGGTTGAAAATCCACAAATGGTGGACTAATGAAGCTAGAACAAGTACCAACACCAGCCTATGTTATTGACTTGGCCAAGTTAGAAGCCAATTGCCGCATTTTACAATATGTACAAGAAGAAGCCGGTTGCAAGGTTTTGCTTGCCCAGAAGGCATATTCTCTTTACAAAACCTATTCCTTGATTAGCCAGTATCTATCTGGGACTACTGCTAGTGGTCTTTATGAAGCCAAATTGGCAAGGGAAGAATTTCCTGGTGAAGTCCATGTCTTTGCACCTGCTTTCAAAGATTCAGACTTGGAAGAATTACTTGAAATTACTGACCACATTGTCTTTAATTCTGAGAGACAATTGCGTAAGCATGGGGCTCGTTGTCGGGAGGCTGGTATCAGTGTCGGTTTACGTCTCAACCCTCAGTGTTCAACACAGGGTGACCACGCTCTCTATGATCCTTGTGCTCAAGGCTCTCGTTTTGGAGTCACTCTAGACAAGATTCCGAGTGATTTACTAGATTTGGTGGATGGTCTTCATTTTCACACCCTTTGCGAACAGGGAGCAGATGATTTAGAGACAACTTTGAAAGCTGTAGAAGAACAGTTTGGTCCCTACTTACATCAAGTTAAATGGCTCAATATGGGTGGTGGTCATCACATCACAAGAGAAGGTTATGATGTAGATTTACTGGTTTCTGAAATTAAGCGTATCCAAGAAACTTACAATCTTGAGGTCTATATCGAGCCGGGTGAAGCCATTGCGCTCAATGCGGGTTATTTAGCAACTGAAGTATTAGATATTGTAGAAAATGGTATGGAAATCTTGGTTTTAGACGCCTCTGCGACCTGCCATATGCCTGATGTACTTGAGATGCCCTATCGTCCACCTTTGAGAAATGGCTTTGAGGCACAGGAAAAAGCCCATACCTATAGACTTTCTTCCAATACCTGTCTGACAGGCGATGTGATTGGCGATTATAGTTTTGAAAATCCAGTCCAAATCGGTGATAGGCTTTATTTCGAAGACATGGCTATTTACTCTTTTGTCAAAAATAATACCTTTAATGGAATTGGATTACCAAGTCTCTATCTCATGGACGAACAGGGAGACTGCAGCTTAGTCAAAGCCTTTGACTATCAAGATTTTAAAGGGAGATTATCATGATGGACAGTCCCAAAAAATTAGGCTATCGCATGCCAGCAGAGTACGAACCCCATCATGGTACCCTCATGATATGGCCGACTCGACCAGGTTCATGGCCCTTTCAAGGAAAAGCCGCCAAAAGAGCATTTACTCAGATTATCAAAACCATAGCAGAAGGGGAAAGAATTTATCTTTTAGTGGAGCAGGACTATCTATCTGAAGCCCAAAACTACCTTGGAGATAGCGTTATTTATCTAGACATTCCCACCAATGACGCCTGGGCCCGTGATACAGGTCCGACTATTCTTGTCAATGATAAAGGCCAGAAATTAGCCGTGGATTGGGCTTTCAATGCTTGGGGTGGTGCTGTTGATGGTCTTTATCAAGATTATGAAGATGATGACCAAGTAGCTAGTCGTTTTGCTGAGGTTTTGGATATGCCCGTTTACGATGCTAAGCCTTTCGTCCTTGAAGGCGGAGCCATTCATAGCGATGGTCAAGGAACCATTCTTGTGACTGAAAGTTGCCTACTAAGCGCTGGTCGCAATCCTCATCTCAGTAAAGAGGAAATCGAAAATACCTTATTAGACAGCCTTGGTGCTGACAAAGTTATCTGGCTTCCTTATGGTATTTATCAGGACGAAACCAATGAACACGTTGATAATGTTGCTGCCTTTGTTGGTCCTGCAGAGCTTGTTTTGGCTTGGACAGATGATCAAAACGATCCTCAGTATGCCATGTCTGTAGCTGATTTAGAGCTCTTAGAACAGGAAACAGATGCAAAAGGCCGTCCCTTCACCATTCATAAACTTCCAATTCCGGCTATTCGTCAGGTTATCACTAAAGAAGATTTACCTGGCTATACCTATGAAGAAGGTGAAGAAGAACGATACGCAGGTGAAAGGCTTGCTGCTTCCTATGTCAATTTCTATATTGCTAACAAGGCAGTCTTGGTTCCCCAGTTTCAAGATAAAAACGACCAAGTAGCCTTAGATATCCTCAGTAAGTGTTTCCCAGACAGTAAAGTTGTCGGAATACCAGCCAGAGATATTCTTTTAGGTGGTGGCAATATCCACTGTATCACCCAACAAATCCCAGAATAGGAGAAAAAGATGAGAAATGTAAGAGTTGCAGCCATTCAGATGCAATGCGCTAAGGATGTGGCAACAAATATTCAAACAGCAGAGCGTTTAGTACGTCAGGCTGCAGAACAAGGCGCACAAATTATTCTCTTGCCCGAGTTGTTTGAACGCCCCTATTTCTGTCAGGAACGCCACTATGACTACTACCAGCATGCCCAGTCGGTGACAGACAATACAGCTATTCAGCATTTTAAGGTGATTGCTAAGGAACTAGAAGTTGTTTTACCGATCAGTTTCTATGAAAAAGATGGCAATGTCTTGTATAACTCTATTGCCGTTATTGATGCAGATGGGGAAGTGCTGGGTGTTTATCGAAAGACCCACATACCAGACGACCATTACTATCAAGAGAAATTTTATTTTACGCCTGGCAATACAGGTTTCAAGGTCTGGGATACGCGCTACGCTAAGATTGGTATTGGTATCTGTTGGGATCAATGGTTCCCTGAAACAGCCCGTTGTCTTGCATTAAATGGTGCTGAATTGCTCTTTTATCCTACAGCTATCGGTTCAGAGCCAATTTTGGATACAGATAGTTGTGGTCACTGGCAACGTACCATGCAAGGACACGCAGCAGCAAATATTGTTCCAGTTATCGCAGCCAATCGTTATGGATTAGAGGAAGTCACTCCAAGTGAGGAAAATGGTGGACAGAGTTCCAGTCTTGACTTCTACGGTTCATCCTTTATGACGGATGAAACAGGAGCTATTCTAGAGCGAGCTGAAAGACAAGCTGAAGCTGTTCTGTTAGCTACTTATGACCTAGACAAGGGAGCAAGTGAACGCCTAAACTGGGGCTTGTTTCGAGATAGAAGACCCGAAATGTATCAACGCATTACGGACTAGTAGGAGAGAAATGAGAGATTCATTCTGCTAGATTAACTTCTTATTTTTAACTATAAGGATACTATGTTGTCTAGTAAGTGGATTTTATATTTTAACTCTCTAAGGCTTTCTCGCGCTTTTATGCGAGGAGCTTTTCTGTTTAAGCTTTATCAATAAAACATGCTATAATAGTTGCAGAAAGGTTGGTATTTATGGCTAGGATATTGGTTATTGAAGACAATAGTGACATTCAAGAGATTTTACGAACACTTCTTACTGAGGAGCATAAGGTGGTTCAAGCCTTTTCTGGTACAGAAGGAATCATGCGTTTTGACCAAGGTGGGATTGACCTCGTTTTGCTAGATATCATGCTTCCTGGGAAAAATGGGGATCAGGTTTTAAAAGCCATCAGGGAACAAAGTCAAATTCCAATCATTATGCTAACAGCTTTGAGCGATAAGAAGTTAATCAGTCAATACCTCTTAGACGGTGCCAATGATTACATAGTCAAACCTTTTGATTTGGACGAAGTCTTTGCTAGAGTTACTGTTCAATTACGCCAAAGTGCAGAAAAACAGCCTATGGAAATAGGAAAAACTGAAAATCTGCCACAAAACTTGAAAAATATCCAGTTTGATGCAGAAAGTTTTGAAATCAAAAATAGCCAGGAAACGATTCGCCTTGCCAAGAAAGAATGCTTGATTCTCCAAACTCTCCTCAAACATCCTAAGAAAATTTTCACCAAGGAAGAACTTTATGAATTGGTCTGGGAGGATAGCTACCTACCTGGAGATAATACCCTCAATACGCATTTGAGTAATCTTCGTAAAAAATTAAGCCAGCTTGACCCAAATCAAGAATATATTGAAACCATTTGGGGAGTTGGGGTAAGATTAAAAGGAGACAAGCAATGACCTACATGATAATTTTTGTCCTACTAGTACTCCTAATTATTTTATCGATTGCATTGATTCGCTACCATCTAGCACTTAAAAACTTGAGTCAACAGATTGAAGACAAGATTCTCACAGGTAGTATGAAAAGAGTCGGAGTCAGCATTTTTTCCAAACATTTTTTACAACTCTACCAGCAGATTGAGAATCTATTTCAGGAAGTAGAACAATCTCGGTTGGTGATGAAAAGGGAAAAACAGACTCTGGATATGGCCATCAGCAATATCGCTCATGATATTCGGACGCCTCTGACTATCGCGTCAGGCTACACCCAACAATTGATAAAGTCTCCTGAAAAGCAAGCAGAAACCTTACAAAAAATCGCCCAGCATCTTGATTTAGTTTCTAAACGTTTGGAGGCTCTTCTAGAATATCGTCGTTTGATGGAAGGGGCTGTCAAACCGAAACTGGAAGAAGTGGATTTTTCAGCTTTTATCACCAAGAAGACTCTGGCTTATTATGATGTTTTTCAGGCGGCAAATATCACGCTTGATTTTAAGGTTGAAGCTGGTTTAACAACAAGGACTGATGAAGACTTGCTGGATCGAATTTTACAAAATTTGCTTGGAAATGTCCTCAAACATGGCAAGGAAGAAGCACTTCTATCTTTGAGAAAGGAAAGGGAACAGCTTGTCTTAGAAATTGCAAACCTTGTTAAACAGCCCATCAAAAGAATAGAAAATCTCAGCAACCGTTTTTATTCTGAAAATCTATCAGATACTGAAGAATCCTCTGGTTTAGGACTTTATATCACTGAAGAATTATGCCATCTTCTCGGTGCAGAGATGAAACTAATCACAGATGGGCAGTGGTTGTCGGTTTTCATTTACTTTTAAGGAAATAAACCTCCTCTGTAGGCTAGAGGAGGTCATTTTTTATAGACTTTTCTTTTTAAAAACTGCCAATCCACTTAGATTAAAGATTACAATAACAGCTAAGGTAACTATAAGTGTATAGCAAATGGATTCACTATTAGCAGTCATAGCATAGAAAAACTGCAATGATAAATATGGCAAAATTTTGATACTTGGGAAGATGAGCATTGGCATAGAAAGTAAGATAGAGCTGACCAAATATCCAATAAATACTGCAAGATAAGAATGACTAACATAGAGAATAAAGGAAACAATGGAAAGCCAAGCAAGGAGGCAAAGGAATTGAAGGGAAATGGTTATCAGTAGATTTCCAATAAAGCCATCAGGCATAGTGCCAAATCCATTTAAGATAGTTGCTGGAATAAAGGCAATAACAAGGCTGATGATAAGTTGCAATAGTGCAATACAAGCCACTACAAAGGCTTTAGCAAGGAAAAACTCTGTACGAGAAACACCTACTGTCAAACTATTTTTATAGAGCTTTCCGATTAAATCAACACCTAAAACTAGGCAAGTTAAAATAATACAGAGAAAAACGAGGTTTGAACCTTGACTAGATGCGTTAATCAGGGCTTGTACACCGTCCCAACCATGGGTTGGAATTTCTGGCTCTTCTGTCTGAATTGCCATCAGATGGCCAGTAGCTCCAATACTTGCGCCCATTAGCATGAGAGAAAAGAGAATGAACTCTGTAATCCAAAAACCTTTGGAACGGAAAAGACGGTAAAAGTCTGCTTGAATGGTATGTATCATGATTTTCCTCCTATTCGACCAATTGAGTGAAGTATTCTTCTAGGTTTTGACGGGCATAGTAAATCTCGTCAATGGCAACATCTGCCAAGGTTAATTCCTTAAGAATCTGTTTGACATCTTGTTCCTGACCAAAGATATGAATTTCGTTTTCAGGATTAACAACCTTGAACTGGAGCTGGATTTGTTCTTTCAATACTTGGCAAGCTTTCTCTTGATCAGCTGTCTTAAGCACAATATAATCCTCACTTAGTGTTTCAAATTCAGCTTTACTGATTTCACGGATAATCTTGCCTTGATCTAAAATACCAAAACGATTAGCTAGGAGGTAGAGTTCTGACAAGATATGGCTAGAGATGAGAATGGTGATCCCTTTTTCTTGATTGAGCCGTTGAATCATTAGTCGAAATTCTTTGATACCGATTGGATCGAGACCGTTGATAGGTTCGTCTAAAATCAGGAAGTCTGGTTTAGATAGAAGGGCAATGGCGATCCCAAGTCTTTGTTTCATTCCTAGCGAGAAATCACGAAAGACTTTTTTACCTGTATCTGGCAAACCTATATAGTCCAGCGTTTCTCGAATGACTTGATCAGCATTTGGAATATGACGAATCATACAGTAATATTTCAGATTTTGATAGGCTGTTAAGTGATTATGAGCTACGGGTGATTCGATAACAGAACCTACTCGAGATAGAGCCTTGGTCCACTCATTTTCCGTTTGGCTAGAGAAGAGGGAAACAGTCCCTTTATCTGCAAACAGTAGTTGCGTAATGATTTTGATTAAGGTGGTCTTCCCAGCTCCGTTCTTCCCGATAAGTCCATAAATATCTCCCTCTCTTATCGTTAGATGAAGATCCTGAAGAATAGCTTGTTTGTTAAAGTTTTTGGACAATCCATGAATGTCAAGTACTGTTTTCATGATTCTCTCCTTTTGATTTATTTTGATAACTTTAGTATAAAGCATAGAAATCAAAGAAAGTTCAAGGATTTCTAAAGAGTTTCTAAAGTTTTAGGAATTCTTAAATATCAAAACCCAGTTGACACGAACTGGGCTTCTTAATTATAAAATATATTTCTCAATGGCACGCGCAACGCCGTCTTCTTCGTTGCTTGTTGTAACGTCATCCGCAAGAGATTTGACATAATCGCTGGCATTTCCCATTGCAATGCCAAGTCCTGCAAACTGGAGCATTTCGATATCATTATTAGCATCGCCCATAGCTATAATTTCTGATGGCTCGATCTTCAAAATTTCAGCTAGTCGAGAAAGAGCGGTAGCCTTTGTCGTACCAAGTGGCATAGCTTCATAAATGACAGGCTGTGAACGAACTCCACTAAATCGTTGGCAAAGCTCCTCAGCAAAACGCTGCTCAAAATCGTCAGTTTGCTCTTTCGTGCCCAAAAACATACCTTGGAACATGCGATACTTGCCACTGGTAGCTTCCTCAAGGGAAATTTCAGTCAGGTCTGAAAAGACTAGCTCGGCATCATTTTGAACGATTTCATTAGGCTTACCACCGAGGACAAAATAATGTTCCTCATCAAAAAGAGTCAACTGAACATCACTTTTTTCAGCTAGGTCATAGAGGTATTCGATGTCTGTTGGACTAAGTTCTTGCCAGTCAACTAGTCCCCAGTCACTTGTCTGGTGAGTTGAGCAACCGTTGTTGACAATCACATACTCATTCTGGAGATCAAGCCCCAGTTTTTGATAGTAGGGGAGGACACCGAAAAGCGGGCGCCCCGTACAGAGAACCAGTTTGACACCTTTTTCAATAGCTTGGTGAATAGCAGTAATATGAGCTTGTGGGATTTCCTTGGCTTCATTGAGGAGGGTTCCGTCCATATCCAAGGCTAGTAGTTTAATCATAAGTCTTCCTTCTTTATCTTTTGGTATTATTATAGCATATTTTGGAGAAGAAATTGATAGGAAGCTTGGGGCTAATTGATTTTACAGTTTAAGATGTTTTGATAACAATTCATGACTTGAAGAGGATATTTCGAAAAGATATGCTATACTAAACTTGTGATTCAATCAAGTATTTTGTAAACTTATCAAGGAAAACAGAGGGTTTTATATGAAAAAACGGATTATTCAGATTTTACTAGCATTGTCCTTAATTTTTTATAAATCAACTTGGTTTTGGAAGATTTTCAACCACCTCACAAAGCCCTATCTACCAGCAAGTCGTGAATTTTTTCAGATTCTGCTTTTGCTGGAAAGTGGTGTTCTTTTGTCAGCAGTCATCTATCTACTAGTTTTTGCAGGAAAGAAAACTTTTCATTTCAAGTGGCAGTTGAGGTACTTTATCTACCTTTTACTGGGCTACATTATTTTGTATATGTCGGACTTCCTCTTGTCTTATTTCATACCCTCGTCTTCGAATCAAATTTCTTTGAATGAAACGATAGAAATGATGGGGCGACAGGAATTACCCTATTTCTTGCTCATAGTTTGCTTCATCGGCCCTATTTCTGAGGAATTGATTTATCGCGGTGTGCTTATGACAACCTTTTTCAAAAACTCGCCTTTGTACGGAGATGTCTTGCTTTCTGCTATTATTTTCGGTTATATTCATATCAATTTTGCTTTAACTCCTCTTGCTTTTTTCATTTATGCTAGCGGAGGGCTTATTTTGGCTCTATTGTATCGCATGACTAAAAATCTCTACTATCCAATACTAGTTCATATTTTCATCAATATCACTGCCTTCTGGAATGTGTGGTTACTCCTATTTTCAGGAAGTTAGCTTACTAAAACAATGTCGGAACTTTCCGGCATTTTCTTTTCAACAGGTGAGCAAGAACTGATTATTTTCAGACTTGGCAGGCTAATCATGGTATAATAAAAGGTAATGAAAAATTCCAACGAGGCAGAGATGAAATTACTTTATACTGATATTCGGACTTCTTTGACTGAAATTTTAACCAAAGAGGCAGAGGAGCTAGTTGCTGCTGGCAAGCGGGTCTTCTACATCGCTCCCAACTCTCTTTCTTTTGAAAAGGAACGCGCCGTGCTGGAATGCTTATCCCAGCAGGCTTCTTTTGCGATTACCGTCACGCGCTTTGCTCAAATGGCTCGTTACCTGGTCTTGAATGACTTGCCTGCTAAGACCAGTCTTGATGACATCGGTCTTGGGATGGCCTTTTACAAATGGCTTGCCGAACTTGACCCCAAGGACTTGCGTGTTTATGGTGCGATTAAGCAGGATCCTCAATTTATTCAGCAGTTGATTGAACTGTATCACGAGATGACGACTGCTCAGATGAGCTTTTTAGACTTGGAGAGTTTGGCAGATGAGGACAAGCGAGCAGACTTGCTCTTGATTTTTGAGAAAGTAACGGTCTATCTTAATCAAGGTCAGTTGGCCCAGGGAAGTCAGTTGTCTCATTTGATTGAAGCTATTGAGAATAACAAAGTAAGTAGTGATTTCACTCAAATCGCCTTGGTTATTGATGGATTTACCCGTTTTTCTGCTGAAGAAGAGCGGATTGTGGACCTACTTCACGGCAAGGGTGTTGAGATTGTCATTGGAGCCTATGCTAGTAAGAAAGCCTATACCAGTCCATTCGCTGAGGGCAATCTATACCAAGCCAGTGTGGACTTTCTCCATCATCTAGCCTCTAAATACCAAACACCTGCTCAGGATTATTCTCAAACTCATGAGAAGATGGATAGTTTTGATAAGGCCTCTCGTTTGCTGGAGTCTTCTTATGACTTTTCAGAACTCGCTTTGGATGTCGATGAGAAAGACCGTGAAAACTTACAAATCTGGTCTTGCTTAACTCAAAAAGAAGAGTTGGAGTTGGTAGCGCGTAGTATTCGTCAGAAATTACATGCCAATCCAGACCTGAGTTACAAGCATTTTCGTATTCTCTTGGGGGATGTAGCTTCTTACCAATTATCGCTGAAAACAATTTTTGACCAGTATCAGATTCCTTTCTATCTTGGTAGAAGCGAATCCATGGCCCACCACCCTTTGACACAGTTTGTCGAGTCTATTTTGGCTTTAAAACGTTATCGTTTCCGTCAGGAAGATTTGATTAACCTCCTCAGAACGGGTTTATATACCGACCTTAGCCAGGCTGATATTGACGCATTTGAGCAATATATCCGCTATCTTGGTATCAATGGCTTACCAGCCTTTCAGCAAACCTTTACCAAATCCCACCATGGAAAATTTAATCTTGAGCGTTTGAATGCCCTTCGTCTGCATATTTTAACACCTCTTGAAACCCTCTTTGCCAGTCGAAAACAGAAGGCTGAAAACCTCCTACAAAAATGGAATAGCTTTCTAAAAGAAAGTTCAGTGACCAAGCAGTTACAAGATTTGACAGCCACTATGGAAGCTGTAGAACAGGAAAGACAAGCCGAAGTTTGGAAGGCTTTCTGTCATGTTTTAGAACAATTTGCGACTGTTTTTGCTGGTTCACAAGTTAGTTTAGAGGACTTCCTAGCTTTGCTCCATTCTGGAATGAGTTTGTCCCAATACCGTACCATTCCAGCAACAGTGAACACTGTTCTGGTGCAGAGTTACGATTTGATTGCCCCTCTGACAGCTGACTTTGTCTACGCCATTGGGCTAACTCAGGACAATTTACCAAAAATCGCGCAAAATACCAGTCTTTTGACAGACGAAGAAAGACAGAGACTAAACCAAGCGACTGAGGAGGGGGCGCAATTACTGATTGCAAGTAGTGAGAACCTCAAGAAAAATCGCTACACTATGCTTTCCTTGGTCAATTCTGCTCGTAAGCAGTTGGTCTTGTCGGCTCCAAGCCTTTTTAACGAAAGTGAAAGCAAGGAATCTGCCTATCTTCAAGAGCTGATCCATTTTGGATTTAGTCGGAAAGATAAGAGGATGAATCACAAAGGGCTGTCTAAGGAAGATATGGGTTCATATCACAGTCTTTTGTCCAGTCTAGTTGCTTATCACCAGCAGAGCGAGAGGCGTGATAGTGAGCAAGATTTGACCTTTGTCAAGGTTCTGGCGCGTGTGATGGGTAAAAAATTAGACCAGCAAGGTCTGGAAAATCCAGCCCTTCCAACGAGTCCAAGCAGCAAGCAATTGGCTAAGGACACCTTACAAGCGCTCTATCCTGCTGATCAGGAGTTTTACCTGTCTACCTCCGGTTTGACGGAGTTTTACCGAAACCAATACAGTTATTTCCTCCGTTATGTTTTAGGCCTGCAGGAAGAATTGCGCCTGCGACCAGATGCTCGTAGTCATGGGAATTTCTTGCACCGTATTTTTGAACGGGCCTTGCAATTACCTGACGAAGATTCCTTTGACCAACGTCTAGAACAAGCTATTCAAGAAACCAGTCAGGAACGGGAATTTGAAGCTATTTATCAGGAAAGTTTGGAAGCCCAGTTTACCAAGGAAGTGCTGCTTGATGTGGCACGGACGACTGGACATATTCTCCGCCACAATCCAGCTATCGAAACCATCAAAGAGGAAGCGAATTTCGGTGGAAAAGAGCAGGCCTTTATTCAATTAGACAATGGACGCAGTGTCTTTGTACGAGGTAAGGTTGACCGCATTGACCGTTTGAAAGCGGATGGATCGATAGGAGTAGTAGACTACAAGTCCAGTCTGACCCAGTTCCAGTTTCCTCATTTCTTTAATGGCCTTAATTCCCAGTTGCCAACCTATCTAGCTGCCTTAAAAAGAGAAGGGGAGCAGAACTTTTTTGGTGCCATGTACTTGGAAATGGCTGAGCCTGTCCAATCTTTGATGGCTGTTAAAAGTCTAGCAGGTGCAGTAGTAGAAGCTAGCAAGTCAATGAAATACCAAGGCCTCTTTTTAGAAAAAGAAAGCAGTCATTTGGGCGAATTTTACAATAAAAACAAGGCCAATCAGCTGACGGATGAGGAATTCCAGCTCCTGCTGGACTACAATGCCCAACTTTACAAGAAAGCAGCTGAGAAGATTTTAACAGGCCAGTTCGCCATTAATCCTTATACCGAAAATGGTAGAAGCATTGCCCCTTACGTTCAGCAGCATCAAGCTATTACTGGATTTGAAGCCAATTACCACTTAGGTCAAGCTCGTTTCCTAGAAAAGTTGGACTTAGCTGACGGTAAACGTCTGGTCGGAGAAAAACTCAAGCAAGCTTGGTTTGAAAAAATAAGAGAGGAGTTGAATCGATGAAGCCTATTCCCTTTTTAACTGAGGAAGAAATTCAAAAACTGCAAGAAGCAGAAGTAAATTCGAGCAAGGAACAGAAGAAAACTGCCGAGCAAATCGAAGCTATCTACACTTCTGGTCAGAATATCCTAGTTTCAGCATCGGCTGGTTCTGGGAAGACTTTTGTCATGGCCGAGCGTATTCTGGATCAGTTAGCGCGTGGTGTCGAAATTTCTCAACTCTTTATTTCAACCTTTACCGTCAAGGCTGCCACCGAGCTTAAAGAACGTTTGGAGAAAAAAATCAGCCAACAAATCCAAGAAAGTAGCGATGTTGACCTCAAACAGCACTTGGGGCGCCAGTTGGCAGACCTACCCAACGCTGCCATCGGAACCATGGACTCTTTTACCCAAAAATTCCTTGGCAAACATGGCTATCTGATTGATATTGCGCCTAATTTCCGTATTTTACAAAATCAAAGCGAGCAACTCCTTCTAAAAAACGAAGTCTTTCATGAGGTCTTTGAAGCCCATTACCAAGGTAAACAGAAAAAGACCTTTAGTCATTTGCTGAAAAACTTTGCTGGGCGTGGCAAGGATGAACGGGGGCTGCGCCAGCAGGTCTATAAAATCTATGACTTCCTCCAATCCACCAGCAATCCTCAGAAATGGCTGAGTGAATCTTTCCTCAAAGGCTTTGAAAAAGCTGATTTTACTAGTGAAAAAGAAAAACTGACTGAGCAAATCAAGCAAGCCCTTTGGGATTTGGAAAGCTTTTTCCGTTATCATCTGGGTAATGATGCCAAGGAGTTTGCAAAGGCTCCCTATTTAGAAAATGTTCAGTTGATTCTGGATGAAATTGGCTCCTTAAATCAAGAGTCCGATAGTCAGGCTTATCAAGCAGTGCTTGCGCGTGTCGTCGCAATTTCGAAAGAGAAAAACGGTCGGGCCCTGACTAATGCGAGTCGTAAGGCTGATTTGAAGCCCCTGGCTGATGCCTACAACGAAGAAAGAAAGTCCCAGTTTGCTAAACTAGGACAACTGTCAGACCAGATAACCATTCTCGACTATCAAGAACGTTATCATGAAGATACCTGGGAACTAGCTAAGACTTTCCAAACCTTCATGAGTGATTTTGTGGAAGTTTATCGTGAACGTAAGCGTCAGGAAAACGCCTTTGAATTCGCTGATATCAGCCATTACACCATTGAGATTTTAGAGAATTTCCCGCAAGTTCGTGAGGCTTATCAGGATCGCTTCCACGAAGTCATGGTCGATGAGTATCAGGATACCAACCATATTCAAGAACGGATGCTGGAATTGCTGTCTAATGGTCACAATCGCTTTATGGTGGGAGATATCAAGCAGTCTATCTATCGTTTCCGTCAGGCAGACCCGCAGATTTTTAATGAAAAATTCCAACGCTATGCGCAAAATCCAAAAGAGGGCAAGCTCATTCTCCTGAAGGAAAATTTCCGTAGTAGTTCAGAAGTGCTGTCAGCAACCAATGATGTCTTTGAACGCCTTATGGACCAAGAGGTCGGCGAAATCAACTATGACAACATGCACCAGCTTGTTTTTGCCAATACCAAACTGACTCCCAATCCAGACAACAAGGCAGAATTTATCCTCTACGACAAGGACGATACAGGTGAGGAAGAAGAGAACCAAACAGAAACGAAACTAACAGGCGAAATGCGCTTGGTTATCAAGGAAATCCTTAAACTCCATAAGGAACAAGGTGTTGCCTTTAAAGAAATCTCTCTTCTGACCTCCAGTCGCAGTCGTAATGACCAGATTCTCCTCGCCCTGTCTGAGTACGGGATTCCTGTCAAAACTGACGGAGAGCAAAACAATTATCTCCAATCCCTAGAAGTGCAAGTCATGCTGGACACCCTTCGTGTCATTCACAATCCCCTACAAGACTATGCCTTGGTTGCCCTTATGAAGTCTCCAATGTTTGGCTTTGATGAGGACGAGTTAGCACGGTTATCTCTTCAGAAAGCAGAGGATAAAGTCCAAGAAAATCTCTATGAAAAACTGATCAATGCACAAAAAATGGTAACAAGCCAGAAAAACTTGATTCACACAGCTCTAGCTGAGAAACTAAAGCAATTCATGGATATCTTGGCTTCTTGGCGCTTGTATGCCAAAACCCACTCCCTCTATGACCTGATTTGGAAGATTTATAATGACCGTTTTTATTATGACTATGTTGGGGCTTTGCCAAATGGTCCTGCTAGACAGGCAAATCTCTATGCCCTAGCACTGCGTGCTGATCAATTTGAAAAGAGCAATTTTAAAGGTTTGTCGCGTTTTATTGGTATGATTAACCAAGTTTTAGAAGCCCAGCACGATTTGGCAAGCGTTGCAGTTGCACCGCCAAAAGATGCAGTAGAGCTCATGACTATCCACAAGAGTAAAGGGCTGGAGTTTCCTTACGTCTTTATCCTCAATATGGATCAGGATTTTAACAAGCAAGACTCTATGTCAGAGGTCATTCTCAGCCGTAAAAATGGTCTTGGTGTCAAGTATATTGCCAAGATGGAGACAGGAGCAGTGGAAGATCACTATCCTAAAACCATCAAGCTCTCTATTCCTAGCCTGACCTATAGGCAGAATGAAGAGGAATTACAGCTGGCAAGTTATTCAGAGCAGATGCGTCTGCTGTATGTTGCCATGACGAGGGCTGAGAACAAGCTCTATCTTGTCGGCAAGGGTTCTCGTGAAAAGCTGGAAGCCAAGGAATACCCAGCAGCTAAAAATGGAAAACTAAATAGCAACACTAGACTGCAAGCCAAGAATTTCCAAGATTGGATTTGGGCTATCAGTAAAGTATTTGCCAAGGATCATCTCAACTTTAGCTATCGTTTTGTTGGTGAAGATCAGCTGACCAGAGAAGCTATCGGAGAGTTGGAAAACAAGAGCCCTCTACAAGATAGCTCCCAAGCAGACAATCGTCAGTCTGAAACTATTAAAGAAGCTCTTGAAATGCTGAAAGAAGTGGAAGTATATAATACTCTTCACCGTGCAGCCATTGAACTTCCTAGTGTTCAAACCCCAAGTCAAATCAAGAAATTCTACGAACCAGTTATGGATATGGAAGGTGTCGAGATTGCAGGTCAAGGCCAGTCAGTAGATAAGAAAATCAACTTTGATTTGCCAGATTTTTCAACCAAAGAAAAGGTAACAGGAGCTGAGATTGGTAGTGCTACCCACGAACTCATGCAGAGAATTGACCTCAGCCAGCGACCAACACTTGCTAGCCTGACAGAAACTCTCAAACAAGTTCAAACCAGCCAAGTTATCAGAGACAAGATCAATCTTGCTAAAATTCTTGCATTCTTTGACACAGCACTCGGTCAGGAAATTCTCGCTAATACCAACCATCTTTATCGCGAGCAACCTTTCTCCATGCTCAAACGAGACCAAAAGAGTCAGGAAGACTTTGTTGTCCGTGGTATCCTTGATGGCTATCTACTTTACGAAGACAAAATTGTTCTGTTCGACTATAAGACAGATCGCTATGATGACCCAAATCAACTCATAGACCGTTATCGTGGTCAGTTAGCCCTATACGGAGAGGCTTTATCTCGAGCCTATTCGATTGAAAATATTGAAAAAAACTTGATTTTACTCGGTAAAGACGAGGTTCAAGTTGTAAAAGTATAATTTATACTCTTCGAAAATCTCTTCAAACTACGTCAGCTTCACCTTTCCGTAGATATGCTCACTGACTTCGTCAGTCTTATCTACAACCTCAAAACTGTGTTTTGAGCAACCTGCGGCTAGCTTCCTAGTTTGCTCTTTGATTTTCATTGAGTATTAGAAAGGAGACCTCATGACACTTCCAGTTAGAAAATCCCTGCATGATGCGGTTTTACAGGCTTCAAAATCTGATACTTGGGAACAAGCTACCAAGGAATGGAATGAAGTTTCCTTGATTTTTAACGGTATCGGCCGTAGCAATTGTGTCTGTGGAAATGCTATCAAATACGCTTACGAACTCTTTAACGGTGTCACAGGTCAACGCCTCTTTCCAATTGGTAGCGACTGTGTTCGTCATTTTCATCGATTAAGCCTTGACCAGCAACTAGAAGAGGAAGAAAAATTACTCAGAAAGGTCGAAAATCTGACCAGAAAAGCTAAGAAAAAGGAAAAAATCAAGGTCAATAAAAGTGACTTTGACGAGCGACTTCTAAAATGGCTCTGGGAAAAAGGTGTTTTTAAACCCAATCGTGGAAATCAGTTCTCACCTGAGAAAGACTACCAGCTTTTCTTAGAAGTCTTTCAAGGAGGAAGTTGGTCCAAGGCAGAACCCAAGAAGAAAGCTCGGATGGAAGAAGTTCTTGAAAAATGCATCAAACCCTTTTTACTTGGCAAATCAGATGACCAACTCTACCTTGTCAAGCTAGGAAAGGAAAAAATTGACTACGAACAGGAACTCCGTATCCAGGCAGAGAAAGAGCGTAAGAAGAGAGATAAAATCGCTAAGCAGTATGCAGACAATCTAGTCCTAGCCATGGGCCCAGCAGAACGTGCCTATCAAGACTACTTTGGCTTTACAGATACACTGACTCAAGAAGAACGCAAGTGGGAAAAAATTCTTTTTGGTAAAAATAGGACAGAACGGGCTATCAAGGCCAAACAATACCAAAAAGAGTTGGAAAAAGACCAACGAATTGCTAGTCAGGATCCAATTGAAAGAAAGCAGAAGCAGACCTGGCTCCTCAATTCCTATTTTCGTGAGCTTCCTGAAGAAAAAGCTCGTTTTTCTAGGCTCTTATTAGAATATCGAAAAAGTGGAGAAGTCCCCTTTTCAACTGAATATCTGTCAGACCATCTGCTCGACTTTCTCTATAAAATGAAAGCCTTTGAGTTTGAAATCGCACCAGAACAAGTTCGAGATTTTCTAAAAGAAAGCCTTCAAACAGAGCATCTCTCCTCAGCACAAGAAAGCTGGATAGAAGGAATTTTGACAAATTGTATAGTCCCATTTTTATCTCGAATACTCATCTAAAACTAAATATATAAGTCTTAGAATTTTATATAAAGTTAATATATAAATTAAGTAAATTTGAAATCAGCCTTCCTTTATAAAGTAGCTATTACAAATAAAAGCTTGTGCAAAAAAGAATAATTTATGATAGAATAGAGGATAAGAAAGAAAACGTTTTTACAATTTTTTCAATCCGAAGGAGATATATTATGGCTACTATTCAATGGTTGGTCTAGAAGATTTAAAATAATAAAACATTGTGAAGTAGAATAAATGCTTAAAACCCTTGAATTTCAAGGGTTTTTGTGAGTACAGATTTTTATTTTTTACATTGTTATAAGTGCTTGATTGAGCAATAATTATCAATAAAAACATTTTTTTGGTGTTGAGTTTGGTGTTCAAATATTTATTATGTTACGGAAAGGAATTTCACAATCTTTCCGTTTTTTTATTTTCAGGAGGGAAAATGACAAAAGAATTACAATCATCACGCTATATTGTCATTTCATTTTTAGTACGTGAAATGGGAATTGATATTGTTGAAGCCATCTCTCTTATGGCTGAATTGGAAAAAAGTGGCTTGGTTCGATTGGAATCAAGTGGAGATTTAATACTCAAAGAACTTGGAGGAGCGCTATGAAACGAATTACCGCAAATCAATACCAAACTTCAGAACGGTATTATAAATTACCTAAAATTCTTTTTGAGGATGAGAAATATATGGATATGAAATTAGAAGTAAAGGTGGCTTATTCTATTTTAAAAGATCGTTTAGAATTATCTCTTAGTCGTGGTTGGATAGATGAAGAAGGGGCGGTTTATTTAGTATTTTCTAATTCTAAACTGATGAGGCTGTTAGGTTGTTCGAAGTCAAAACTACTATCAATCAAAAAAAATCTTAAAGAATATGACTTAATTGATGAAGTTCAACAGTCTTCAAGTGAGAAAGGAAGACTAGCTAATAAGATTTATTTAGGGGAGTTGTCTTCTACCCCAGTAGGTAATTCAAACAGGCCTAGTGTTAAAAAAAGACTAGGGCAGGTTGAAAATGAAACGGCCCCCGTCTCACATTCAGCCCCTAGTGAGACTGAAGTTATTGAGACTAAATATAGTGAGACTGATTCTTTATTTATTGAGGATGAGGAAGAAAGGAATACTCAACCTATCTTGAGAAGAAAAGTAGAAAAGGTCACAAAATATGATCGAGATTATATTTGGGGATTGGTACAAGATCAATTTAGACGAGAAGGTTTTTCTGAAACAGCCAGTGATATAGCTATGACTGATTTTGAAAGAATCTATCAGTATGCTCTTGACAATGTTCGCTTTGTTAGACGAGCGGAAGTTTTGGCTGAATTTGTGTTTAACGGCTTGTATTCTGTTTGGAATAACCGTGTTAGAAAAGGAGGTGGTTAAAATGTCGCCAATCGAGTGGGTATTAGTTATGCTCATTGTCATTTCAAGTGGTGTGACTATTTGGACATTGATAGTCGATCAGAAAGGGGTGATAAAGAAATGAGATTTATTGATTTATTTTCAGGTATCGGTGGTTTTCGACTCGGAATGGAAAGTGTCGGACACGAGTGTATTGGATTTTGTGAGATTGATAAATTTGCTAGGAAATCTTATAAGTCCATTTTTCAAACGGAAGGAGAAATAGAATTTCATGACATACGAGATGTTTCAGATGACGAATTTAAAAAACTTAGAGGGAAAGTCGATGTCATCTGTGGGGGATTCCCTTGTCAAGCATTTTCAATCGCAGGAAGACGATTGGGATTTGAAGATACTAGAGGAACTTTGTTCTTTGAAATTGCTCGAGCGACCAAACAAATCCAACCACGTTTTCTTTTTCTTGAAAATGTTAAAGGCCTACTCAATCACGATAAGGGACGGACGTTCACCACAATTCTTACCACACTTGATGAGTTGGGGTTTGATGTTGAGTGGCAGGTGCTTAACAGTAAGGATTTTGGCGTTCCCCAAAACAGAGAGAGGGTGTTTATTATCGGACATTCTAGAAAGAAAGGTACCAGACTCCTATTTCCTTTCAGACGAGAAGGTCAAGCAACTAACCCTGAGACTTTAAAAGCACTCGGAAATTTAAATCCATCAAGAAGTGGAATGAGTGGTAAAGTCTATTATTCAGAAGGTCTTGCGCCAACCTTAATTCGTGGAAAAGGAGAAGGATTTAAGGTTGCTATTCCTTGCATTACACCAGATAGATTAGACAAGAGACAAAATGGGAGACGCTTTAAGGAAAACCAAGAGCCGATGTTTACTTTAAATACTCAGGATCGTCATGGTATTGTCGTTGTTGGAGATTTACCAACTAGCTTTAAGGAGACTGGTCGCGTCTATGGAAGCGAGGGCTTATCTCCAACACTGACTACGATGCAAGGTGGAGATAAAATCCCCAAAATACTGATTCCAGAACCAATCAAATTTCTAAAAGTCCGGGAGGCAACTAAAAAAGGATATACTCAAGCAGAGATTGGGGATTCAATCAATTTAGAAAGACCAAGTTCTCAGTATCGTCGTGGAAGAGTTGGAAAAGGTATAGCGAATACGTTAACAACTAGTGGTCAAATGGGAGTAGTAGTGGCTAGCTATGAAGGAGAAGATAAAAAAGTTTATCATGTAGCCGGTGTCTTGATAGATGGACAATTTTACCGTCTGAGAATTCGACGAATCACTCCTAAAGAGTGTTTTCGCTTGCAAGGGTTTCCTGATTGGGCTTTTGAAGCTGCTAGAAAAGTCTCTAGTAATAGTCAGCTCTATAAACAAGCTGGTAATAGTGTAACCGTTCCTGTGATTGCCGCAATCGCAAAGAAATTAAAAGAAATCGAGGAAAAAGATGAAAGCTTTAAATAAAGAGTCAATACTAGATTGTGATGAATTAGA
>NZ_RJNR01000019.1:0-24403 GCF_003942685.1 Streptococcus mitis
AGATCCTGAAAAAGCTGGCGAAGAAGCCCAAATTATAGCTGATAAACTTTCAGAGGTTGATAGTGAACACAAAGAAACTTATCAAAAAAATGCGCAAGCCTTTATCAAAAAAGCTCAAGAATTGACTAAGAAATTCCAGCCTAAATTTGAAAAAGCGACTCAGAAAACCTTTGTAACACAACATACGGCCTTTTCTTATCTAGCGAAGAGATTTGGACTTAATCAACTTGGTATTGCAGGCATCTCTCCTGAACAAGAACCAAGTCCACGACAACTAACAGAAATTCAGGAATTTGTAAAAACCTATAAGGTTAAAACGATTTTTACAGAAAGTAACGCTTCTTCAAAAGTAGCTGAAACTCTTGTCAAATCAACAGGTGTGGGGCTTAAAACTCTGAATCCTTTAGAGGCAGACCCACAAAATGATAAGACTTATCTAGAAAACCTAGAAGACAATATGAGTATTTTAGCAGAAGAATTGAAATGAGGAGATTATGAAAATAAATAAGAAGAAACTTGCTGCTGGTGCAGCTGTCGTCCTTTCTTTAAGTCTTTGTATTTATGCATTGAATCAACATCAGACAGGAGAGAATAAAGATACGAATCGTGTATCTTATGTCGATGGGAAACAAGACACTCAAAAAACAGAGACACAAACACCAGAGCAAGTTAGCAAAAAAGAAGATATCCAGGCTGAACAAATTGTTGTGAAAATCACCGATCAAGGTTATGTGACTTCACACGGTGATCATTTCCATTATTATAATGGGAAAGTTCCTTTTGATGCGATTTTCAGTGAAGAACTTTTGATGAAAGATGCCAATTATCAACTTAAAGACGCTGATATTGTCAACGAAGTCAAAGGTGGTTACATTATCAAGGTAGATGGTAAGTATTATGTTTACCTTAAGGATGTGGCACATGCGGATAACGTTCGTTCGAAGGACGAAATTGAACGCCAAAAACAAGGTCATACTCACGATGCACCAACATCTAATAGTGCAGTGGCGCTTGCTCAATCTCAAGGTCGCTATACTACTGATGATGGCTACATCTTTAATGCATCTGATATTATAGAGGATACTGGTGATGCTTATATCGTCCCTCACGGAGGACATTACCACTACATTCCAAAGAGTTCCTTGTCTGCTAGTGAATTGGCTGCAGCACAAGCCTATCTCTCTGGAACTAGAAAACAAGCGAGTGTGACTGACTATCGTCCAAGTACAAATGGGACTGGTCAAACTACCAAGCCTATTCAACAGGCTGAAATACCAAGTAATAAAGCCGAGAGTCTTCAAAGTCTATTACAGCAGCTCTATGCTCTTCCAAGTACTCAACGATATGCTGAATCGGATGGTTTGACTTTTGATCCTGCTAAGATTTTAAGCAGGACACCGAGTGGTGTAGCGATTCCTCATGGAAATCACTATCATTTCATTCCCTATGCAAAGCTTTCTGCATTAGAAGAAAAGATTGCGAGAATGATTCCTCTAACTAGTGACAGTGTGAAACCAACACCATTGGAGAATCCAAGCAAACCAGCAGAAAAACCTACTCAGCAAAACCATCATCATGAGAAAGACGGTGACCATGGAAGTCAGGCCCCTAAGCATGAAGAACATGGACATGACGCTCATCATGATGAAGACCATGATCATGGTTTTGATGCCAATCGTGTCATCAGTGAGGATGATCAAGGCTTTATCATGACCCATGGTGATCACAATCATTATTTCTTTAAGAAAGATTTGACAGCAGACCAAATTAAGGCCGCTCAAGATCATCTGAAAGGTAAAAAACCATCAGTACCGAGTCCAGCCCATGATGATGAACACGATAACGATAATCATGGCCACAAACATGATGAAGACCATGATCACGGTTTTGATGCTAATCGTGTCATCAGTGAAGATGCGGCAGGCTTTGTCATGAGTCACGGAGACCATAATCATTACTTCTTCAAGAAAGATTTGACAGCTGACCAAATTAAGGCCGCGCAGGATCATTTGAGAGGTAAAACGACAGTAACACCAAGCCCAGCCCATGATGATGAACACGATAACGATAATCATGGCCACAAACATGATAAAGACCATGATCACGGTTTTGATGCTAATCGTGTCATCAGTGAGGATGAACAAGGCTTTGTCATGAGTCATGGTGACCACAATCATTACTTCTTCAAGAAAGATTTGACAGCAGAGCAAATTAAGGCAGCTCAGGATCATTTGAAAACACATCATGATGCGGAGCCTGTAAAACCTCTTGCTAAAACGGTAGAGTCTTTCTCAAGAGATGCTAGCGATGAAGAAAAGATTGCTTATATTTCTAAAACATACGGAGTTCCACTTGAAGCGATTAGAATTTCAAACGGATTCTTTGTCTTTGGAAATCCAGACCAAGCCTACGATCCAACTCATATCCATCCCTATGCTGTTCGTAGGGAACACGTTCGAATTCCGCTCCAAACTGGAAATCCAGAACTTGATTTCCTAAATGAACTTTATACCACTGCTTTGCGAGATGGTGTGTCTCCTTATAGTTTACAGGTAGAAAATGGTAGTTTTGTGATTCCTCATGGTGACCACAATCACTACATCAAGGTGCAAACTAAGGGCTATGAAGTGGCTTTGAAAAATAAAATTCCAGCTCTTCAATCTAACTACCAACCTGGAGCTTTTGATGAAAAGGCAGTTTTGGCAAAAGTAGATCAACTTCTAGCTGATAGCAGAAGCATCTACAAAGACAAGCCTATCGAACAAAGACAGATTGAGTTAGCCTTAGGTCAGTTTACTGAGAACATGAAGAAACTGGCAACTAACTCTACAGCAGGTTATCTTGCGACACTTGATCTCTTTGATAAGCAATATATTCATATTGATGAAAGTGTTAAACCTACTGAAACAAGTGCTTTAGATAAGAAATATCAAGCCTTGATTGATAAAATAAATACACTGGATACAGACTCTTATGGACTTCCTAAGAAAGACCTTCTTGTTCGACTTCAAGAAGCTAAATTGGCAAAAGATGAGGCTGCTTTAGCAGCGGTTGAATCACAACTTCAAGCTCTTCAAGATTTTAATGATCGAACAGGTGTTACAACTGTAGAATACATCAAGTATTTCTACGAACACGTAAATGACGGTCGTTTAAATGATGAACTTCGAAACAAAGTGGCTCAGTTGACTTGGACCTTGTATCAATCTCAATCCTTCCTTAAGGCAGCAGAATTGAACAGATTATTCCCAAGTATCTATCAAGCAAAACAAGAAGTGGAAGAAGCTTTGAAAGCTCAACCAACTACTGCGAAATCAACGAAAACAGTTCTAGATACTGAAAAAGTAGATAACCAAACTGCCAAGACAGCTATTTATGGCTTCTTGAAAGAATTGTACGGAGACTTTATGCCTGAAGAACATGTCAATCATGTTAGCAAGGAAGAGGTAGAAAGCCTCTTGAGCAAGGCACATCAACTCTTGGAACAAATCCAAGAAGAAGGAATCAGACAATCCTTGGCAGAAGAAGTAGAAAATCTCAAAGCTGCTACAAACAAGGTTGATGCAGACTTGGATGAAGTAAACAGCCAGGTAAAAGATGTCTTGACTCGTATCGCTAGCGCCCTTCAACAAGAGAAGGAAAATGCAGAGCAAGATCCTCAGACACTTGTACTTTATCAAAAACTCTACGATATTCTTATGTCGCTTCACGCATACTTAGAAAACAATAAGGGTTCTGATGCCGACTTTGATAAGGTGGATGCATTACTAGATCAACTTTCTGCTAAGAGTAAGGATAAAGCCGCTTTACTTGAATTGACAAAAGCTATCCTAGTCTTGAATCAAGAAATCAAGTCAAAATCAAGTGCGAGTGAAGAAGCAACTCCAGCAACAAATGCTGAGGCAAATGGTGACAAGACAAGTACCGAAACTGAAACATTAGCAACTGCAGAATCAAATAGTGAAACTGCAAGCGACGAAAACAAACCAAGCAACACAACAGATTCTAAACCTGCTGAATCATCTTCAGAAAAGGAAACAACAGAATCTACAACAAGTACTGGAAATCAAGAAAAACCAGCAGAATAAAAAGAAAGGCGAAGTAGCTAAGCTACCTCGTCTTTTTAGTCTTTATAAGCTACGATACCAATGATGGTATCAACTGCACGTTCCATAGTCTGAAGGCTGACGTATTCAAAACGTCCATGCATATTTTCTCCTCCTGCAAAGATATTGGGAGTTGGGATTCCCATAAAGGAGATTTTAGAGCCGTCTGTCCCTCCACGGATTGGTTCGATTATAGGAGTAATCCCCAAATCTTCCATAACTGCTTTGGCAATGGTAATTGGAGTCATATCTTTTTCAATGACTTCTTTCATATTGTAGTACTGGTCTGTCAAGTTTAGGGTGACACGGTCGCTACCAAGTTCTTGATTCATCTTATCAGTGATAGACTGCATTGTTGCTTTACGAGCTTCAAAGGCATCTTTTTCAAAATCACGAATGATGTAGCTTGCACGCGCCTCTTCGACACTACCTGTCACATCCATTAGGTGGTAGAATCCTTGGTAACCTTCTGTTAACTCGGGTCGGTCATTCTCTGGAAGTTGATTATGAAAATCAATTGCTAGCTGAAGGGCGTTGACCATCTGACCTTTGGCAGTACCAGGGTGGACATTGCGTCCTTGAAAATGCAATTCAGCACCCGCTGCTGAAAAGGTCTCGTACTGAAGCTCACCTAGTGGCCCACCATCAACTGTGTAGGCAAAATCAACATCAAAATCTTCTGCATCAAATTTATTAGCACCAACACCGATTTCTTCATCTGGACCAAAACCAACACGAATCTCACAGTGCTTGATTTCAGGATGGGCAGTCAGATATTCAATGGCAGTCATAATCTCAGCAATTCCTGACTTGTCATCAGCTCCTAGCAAGGTTGTTCCATCTGTTGTGATGAGTGTTTGTCCTGGATATTTCTCAAGACTCTTAAAGTCAGCTGGATCGAGTTTGAAACCAGAATTTCCAAGTTTAATCACACCACCATCGTAGTTTTCAATTAGCTGTGGATTGACTCCTTCGGCATTAAAGTCAGCAGTATCCATATGGGAGATGAAGCCAATTTTACGTGTTAAAGACGGATCATTGGCTGGCAAGGTACCAATCGCAAAACCATTTGGAAGGTAGTAGACGTTTTGCAGTCCGACACGTTTCATTTCAGGGATAAGAACATTGGTTGCGAAATCAACCTGACTCTGTGTACTTGGAGTAGTAGTAGAGTGTTCATCAGAGCGCGTGTTGACCTTAACGTAGGTCAAGAAGCGGTCCAAGAGATTGGGGTAAGTCATAAAAAACTCCTTTTGAATTCATTTTTTCCATTGTATCATAGAAAGAAAAGAAAAACAAAAGACAGAAGTTAGAGAAATTCGCTATGTTGGCGTTTACTTATTAATGGATAAATGATAAAATAAACTTGATAAAAATATCACAAGGAAGCGATTATGAAAAAAGCAATTTTAATGATGACTTTCGGTTCACCAGAAGAGATTACCTTTGAAGGTGTGGCTGATTTTTTCACAAATATTCGTCGTGGAGTGAGACCTCAAGACCATGAGATTCAAACTCTCTATGATAATTATGTACGAATTGGAGGCACGCCTCTGCAAAGAATTACGCGTGAAGAGGTTGCCTTGGTAGAAGCTAGGCTAGGAAATGAATATAGTGTCTATTTTGCCAATAAGTTTTCTAGACCCTTTATCCCAGACGTGATTGGTCAGATGGAAGCAGACGGAATCGAGCAATGTATTTGTTTGATTTTGGAGCCTCATTATTCTTTTTACTCTGTCATGGGTTATGAGAAATTTTTAGAAAGCAAGCAAATTCAGTTTTTGGTCATTAAGGACTGGTATCAAGAAGAGGCCTTGCTAAACTATTGGGCAGATGAAATTGCTAAGATTTTAAAAGATGAAGTGAAGCAGGATAGCTTTAAAGTCATCTTTTCAGCCCATAGTGTACCCATTTTTGCCTTGGATTTTGGCGATCCTTATATCGATCAAATTTTTGAAAATAGCAAGCTAGTCGCTGAAAAACTAGGTTTGAGTTCCGAGCAATATACCAACACTTGGCAGAGTGAAAGTGATATTGGTATTCCATGGATTAAGCCAGATGTTTTGGAGTATCTCAGAGAACAGACAGAACATCCAGACCATTATATTTTTGTACCTATTAGTTTCATCAGTGAGCATATTGAGGTCTTGTTTGACAACGATGTGGAATGTTATGACTTGTGTCAAGAATTGGGTGTGAACTACCATCGACCACCAATGCCAAATACGGATTCTCGCTTGATTGATGCCTTGATCAATACAGTCAGAGCCAATGAACATCAAGAGTTTAAGGAATTTCTCCCAGAAGAAGAAACCTTTGATGAGTTAGTTCCTTCAGACGAGACTAAAAATATCTTGGCCGAATCTCAAGATTTACAAATGCCGGAGTTTGTGAAAAAACTGATTGAGAAAAAAGGTCGGGAAAATGTTAAGATGCCTTATCTTATTAAGAAAATGCTTGAGAAAGCAGGTAAGTTACCGAAAGAGTAAAGAAAAAAGGATTTAGCTTTGTGCTAGATCCTTTTAATTGATTATTTTTTCTCAAGAAGGGCTTTGATTTCTTGAAGTACTTCCAACTCAGTTGGACCAGCTGGAGCTTCCTCAGCAGCTTCTTTCTTAGTAAGACTTTGAGCTTTTTCAATACCTTTGATTACAAAGAAGAGAACAGTACCGATAACTAGGAAGTTGATAACAGCGCTCAAGAATTTACCATATGTAACACCATTCCAAGCAAGCTCAGCGATGTTTTGTACTTTCGCAGCTTCCAAGGCTGGATTCAAAATAAGTGGAGTGATGATATCGTTAACAAGTGATGTAACGATTGCACCAAAAGCAGTGGCAATGATCACACCGACAGCAAGGTCAACAACATTACCACGAAGCAAGAATGCTTTAAGATCTTTTAACATTTTCATAATTTCCTTTCAAAAAATTTTTACACTTAATTATATATTAATTAAGAAGTTCTTGCAAGCTATATGTTTAAAATTTTTCTTATTTTTTAAAAATAAATACCTTACTAAAAATGTAATTGAGGATAATTATTAAGAATTGTGCAATAACTGTTTCAATACTATTCACCTTATTAATATTATAATTTACAAATTGCCCGATAATATTAGGAAACTGAGTTACAAAGAGAAAAGCTAAAAACAAGTCTAAAAGAAAAGTAGAAAGACGTGCTATAGTAAATTTTACTAAACGAATTGACCAATTATCTCTAGCTTGCTTAAAGACAAGCCTATCATTTGTAATAAATGCAAATAGGATACCGATACTATTTGCTAGTCCAGTAGCAAGGAGTTCTCTATGAGTTAGTTGATAAATGACTAATCTAGATAGAATGGAGACAAGAGTAGTAGCTATACCAAAAAAAAGATAGGCTAAGAGCTCATTCACGAAGAGACTTTGAATGCGTTTTTTCATGCTTTTAGTATAGCATAAAGCAGGCTATTGTGCTATACTAGTAAGGTTGATTCAAGCAACCCTTGGTGCTTAGCTTCTTTCACCAAGCATATTATACGCGGGAAACCGCCAAAGGAGAAAAGATGAAAAAATTAACCATTCGTGATGTAGCAGATATTGCAATCGTTGCTGCTATCTATGTCGTTTTAACTGTCACACCACCCCTAAATGCCATCAGCTATGGTGCTTATCAGTTTCGTATTTCAGAAATGATGAACTTTATGGCTTTTTACAATCCTAAGTACATCATCGCAGTTACTATCGGTTGTATGATTGCTAATTTCTTTAGCTTCGGACCGCTAGATGTCTTTGTTGGTGGTGGATCAACCTTAGTATTCCTCAGTCTAGGTGTTTGGCTTTTTGCAAAATACAGCAAGGATTATCTTTTTAACGGTTTGATTCGAAAAGATCATTTCTTCTTCTCAATCCTCTTTTCAATTTCTATGTTTACTATCGCTGCCGAGTTGAATATCGTAGCGCAATTACCATTTTTCCTTACTTGGTTTACAACAGGGATTGGTGAATTTGCCTCATTGATTATTGGAGCGATTATTATCGGTAAAATTGGTCGTCGAATCGATTTAAGCAAATAGAAGAAGATAAGCTAGGTAGCTCTTACCTGGCTTTTTCTTATGGAAAATTTCTAGGGAAACTTGACAAGATTTTCTAACTATAGTATACTTTTTAAGTAAGCTGATTTAGCTCAGTTGGCAGAGCGCATCCATGGTAAGGATGAGGTCGCCGGTTCAATCCCGGCAATTAGCATAAAGTAGACAGAAAAGCCCTTGATTTACAGGGGTTTTTGTTATGTCTACCCCAAATTTTTCAAGGATATTTCTTATTCAGCTGTGTAAATGAAACTAACACTCAATGATAATCAAAAAGCAAACTAGGAAGCTAGCCGCAGATTGCTCAAAGCACTGCTTTGAGGTTGTAGATAAGACTGACGAAGTCAGCTCAAAACATGTTTTTGAGGTTGTAGATGAAACTGATGAAGTCAGTAACCATACCTACGGTAAGGCGACGCTGACGAAGTTTGAAGAGATTTTCGAAGAGCATAAAGAGTTTCGTCTGTTGACAAAAGTCATTCTCTTTAGTAGAATAGAAGATGCGATGAGTCGATAGGTAGTCTTCGGACTACTATTGAGCATAAGGAGGTCATAACGCAGGAGCGGACCTTGATGAGTTGTGTGAACCTGCTCATCACATGAAGATGCCTCTTAGTCCCTGGTCTAGCGACTGGGGATTTTTATTTTCTAAAAAATGATGAAAAAGCTTTGCAATTCATGGAAAAAGTAGTATAATACATCTATTATAGAAATTTTTAGAAAATTCCGAAAGAGGTTATTTATGGGATATACAGTTGCTGTAGTCGGCGCGACAGGTGCTGTCGGAGCTCAGATGATAAAAATGTTGGAAGAATCAACACTTCCAATCGATAAAATTCGTTTACTTGCTTCTGCACGTTCAGCAGGCAAGACTTTGAAATTTAAAGATCAAGATATTACGATTGAAGAAACAACTGAAACAGCTTTTGAGGGAGTTGACATTGCTCTCTTTTCAGCAGGTGGTTCTACATCAGCTAAATATGCACCATACGCAGTTAAAGCTGGTGCGGTAGTAGTAGATAATACATCTTACTTCCGTCAAAATCCAGATGTTCCTTTGGTTGTTCCAGAGGTCAATGCTCATGCACTTGATGCCCACAACGGGATTATTGCCTGCCCTAACTGTTCAACAATCCAAATGATGGTGGCTCTTGAGCCAGTTCGCCAAAAATGGGGATTGGACCGTATCATTGTTTCAACTTACCAAGCAGTTTCAGGTGCTGGTATGGGAGCAATTCTTGAGACACAACGTGAACTTCGTGAAGTTTTGAATGATGGTGTAACTCCACGTGATTTGCATGCGGAAATCTTGCCTTCAGGCGGTGACAAGAAACATTATCCTATCGCCTTCAATGCTCTTCCACAAATTGATGTCTTCACTGACAATGATTACACTTACGAAGAGATGAAGATGACTAAGGAAACTAAGAAAATTATGGAAGATGACAGCATTGCAGTATCTGCAACATGTGTGCGTATTCCAGTATTGTCAGCTCACTCTGAGTCTGTTTACATCGAAACAAAAGAAGTGGCTCCAATCGAAGAAGTAAAAGCAGCTATCTCAGCCTTCCCAGGTGCTGTTCTCGAAGATGATGTAGCTCATCAAATTTATCCGCAAGCCATCAATGCAGTGGGTTCACGTGATACCTTTGTTGGTCGTATCCGTAAAGACTTGGATGCTGAAAAAGGAATCCACATGTGGGTTGTTTCGGACAACCTGCTCAAAGGTGCTGCTTGGAACTCAGTTCAGATTGCAGAAACTCTTCACGAACGTGGATTGGTTCGTCCAACGGCCGAATTGAAATTTGAATTAAAATAGTCATATCGTTTAGGAGTTCAGATGAACTCCTTCTTTGAAATAGAGAGGTGTTTCTCATGTCTTATCAGGATTTAAAAGAGTGTAAAATCATCACAGCCTTTATTACTCCCTTCCACGAGGATGGTTCCATCAACTTTGATGCCATTCCAGCCTTGATTGAGCATCTGTTGGCGCATCATACGGATGGAATTCTTCTCGCAGGTACCACTGCTGAGAGTCCGACATTGACTCACGATGAAGAGTTGGAGCTCTTTGCGGCTGTACAAAAAGTTGTCAATGGACGTGTTCCTTTGATTGCGGGTGTGGGTACCAATGATACGCGTGACTCTATTGAGTTTGTCAAAGAAGTTGCGGAATTTGGTGGTTTTGCTGCTGGGCTTGCTATTGTACCTTACTACAACAAACCTTCTCAAGAAGGAATGTATCAGCACTTTAAGGCGATTGCGGATGCTTCTAACCTACCAATTATTATCTATAACATTCCAGGGCGTGTAGTTGTAGAATTAACTCCAGAAACCATGCTTCGCTTGGCTGACCATCCAAATATTATCGGTGTCAAAGAATGTACTAGCTTGGCTAATATGGCTTACTTGATTGAGCACAAGCCTGAAGAATTCTTGATTTATACGGGTGAGGATGGAGATGCTTTCCATGCCATGAACCTTGGTGCGGATGGGGTTATTTCTGTTGCCTCTCATACAAATGGGGATGAGATGCACGAGATGTTCACTGCAATTGCAGAAAGCGATATGAAAAAAGCCGCAGCTATTCAGCGTAAATTCATTCCTAAGGTCAATGCCCTCTTCTCTTATCCAAGTCCTGCTCCTGTCAAGGCCGTTCTTAACTACATGGGATTTGAAGTTGGACCAACTCGTCTACCTCTAGTTCCAGCACCAGAGGAAGATGCCAAACGCATTATCAAGGTTGTCGTAGATGGCGACTACGAAGCGACTAAGGCAACTGTAACAGGTGTCTTAAGACCAGATTACTAATAAAGACAATAAAATCCATGACCGAATGAACGATCATGGATTTCTTATTTTCCTAAACAGAATTGACTAAAGAGTTGGGTAATGAGTTCATCAGGAGCAGCATCTCCAGTGATTTCTCCGAGGATTTCCCAAGTACGAGTCAAATCAACTTGAAGCAAATCAACAGGCATCCCCAGTTCAAGACCTTCATTAACAGCTTGTAGGCTTTCAACAGCCTTCTCAATCAAGGAAATATGACGGGCATTTGACAAGTAGGTAGCATCTTGCTCAACCAAACCAGCATTTTCAAAGAAGAGGTTGTTGATTCTCTCTTCAATCTTATCGATGTTTTGGTTTTTAAGGACTGAAATACGAATAACGTCTTCAGGTAGTTCCGAAGTTTCAATCGCTTCAGGCAGGTCGGTTTTATTAAGCAGAATAATACGGTTGGTATCCTGACTGATTTCTAAGAGTTGGCGATCTTGGGCGGTCAGTGGTTCACTAGCATTTAATACAAGTAGTACCAAGTCAGCTTCCTTGAGGGCTTTTTTCGAACGCTCAACACCGATTTGTTCGACGATATCATCCGTTTCACGAATACCAGCTGTGTCAATCAATTTTAGAGGAACACCGTTGATGTTGACGTATTCTTCAATGACATCACGGGTTGTACCAGCAATATCTGTGACGATAGCCTTGTCCTCACGCAAGAGGTTGTTGAGAAGGCTGGATTTCCCAACATTGGGACGGCCGATGATTGCTGTGGAAATTCCTTCACGAAGGATTTTACCGCGACGGGCTGTCCTAAGGAGATTAGTTAGCAATTGCTCAAACTCCATAGTCTTCTCACGGACAACAGCAGTAGTGGCTTCCTCAACATCGTCGTACTCAGGATAATCAATATTGACCTCGACTTGGGCAAGTGTATTGAGGATTTCTTGACGGGTATTGTTAATCAGGTCAGAAAGGGAGCCGTCTAATTGCTTAACTGCAATGTTCATGGCCTTGTCAGTCTTAGCACGGATGATATCCATCACTGCCTCAGCCTGTGTCAAGTCTACACGACCGTTTAAAAAGGCACGTTTAGTAAATTCACCAGGTTCAGCCAATCGAGCTCCTTCACGGATAGCTAGCTGGAGAATTTCATTGGTCACTGCAATCCCACCGTGGGTGTTAATCTCGATAATATCTTCACGAGTGAAGGTTTTTGGAGATTTCATGGCTCCCACCATGACCTCGTCCATGACTTTACCAGTCAGAGGATCAACAATGTGACCGTAGTTGAGAGTGTGGCTAGTAACCTTGCTCAAGTCTTTTCCTTTAAAAATCTTTTGTGCAATAGCAAAACTTTCTGTTCCGCTCAGACGGACAATACCGATAGCCCCTTCGCCTAGTGGAGTAGAGATAGCAGCGATGGTATCAAATTCACGTGTAATCATAATGTTTCCTTTAATTAATAGCTCTTTTCTTGGAAATTTTTCCAAGTCTCTTTTCAAATTGTAACAAATTTGGACTATTTCTTCAATGGATGCTACTTGGAGATTGAAAAAGCCTAAGCAATTCTGCTTAAGCTAAATTATTTGGTGCGCATTTCACCTTGAGGGAAGTAAGTTCCTTCTGGCATGTCGTTGATGATGACATGGACAGCAGATTGAGGTGCTCCAGTGTTGCGAACGACAGCTTCTGTTACTTCCTTAGCAAGAGTCTTCTTTTGCTCGAGCGTGCGTCCTTCAAATAAATCGATGCGTACAAATGGCATAATAGCTTCCTCCACTAGTTTTTGATTTCTTCTATTTTACCACATTTTGCCGTTTAAAGCTTAAGAAAATTATGATATACTAGAATGTAGCAAAAATTTAGAAATGGACGTGAAGCAAGAAACATGGCACAGTTGTATTATCGTTATGGGACCATGAACTCTGGTAAGACGATTGAGATTCTCAAGGTGGCCTATAACTATGAGGAGCAAGGAAAAGGTGTTGTCATTATGACCTCGGCTCTGGATACGCGTGACGGTGTTGGTTATGTGTCGAGTCGAATTGGCATGAAACGCCCTGCCATTGCGATTGAGGAAACGACGGATATCTTTGGCTATATCCGAGACCTACCAGAAAACCCTTACTGTGTATTGGTTGATGAGGCTCAGTTTCTCAAACGTCACCATGTTTACGACCTAGCTCGTGTTGTGGACGAGCTAGACATACCCGTCATGGCCTTTGGTTTGAAAAATGACTTTCGCAATGAACTGTTCGAAGGTTCCAAGTATCTCTTGCTCTTAGCAGACAAGATTGACGAAATCAAGACCATTTGTCAGTATTGTAAGAAAAAGGCGACTATGGTTTTGCGTACACAGGATGGACTGCCCGTTTATGATGGTGAGCAGATTCAGATTGGTGGCAATGAAACCTATATCTCGGTTTGCCGTAAACATTATTTCGCACCTGAAATCAATAAGGAGAATGAAGAAAAATGAACATCTATGATCAACTACAAGCTGTAGAAGACCGTTATGAAGAATTAGGAGAATTGCTCAGTGACCCTGATGTCGTTTCAGACACCAAACGTTTTATGGAGCTTTCAAAAGAAGAGGCTTCAACTCGTGATACAGTAACAGCCTACCGTGAGTACAAACAAGTCCTGCAAAACATCGTTGATGCTGAAGAGATGATTAAGGAATCAGGTGGAGACGCTGACTTGGAAGAAATGGCCAAGCAAGAACTCAAAGATGCCAAGGCTGAAAAAGAAGAATACGAAGAAAAACTGAAAATCTTGCTCCTTCCTAAAGATCCAAACGATGACAAGAATATCATCCTAGAAATCCGTGGAGCAGCTGGTGGTGATGAAGCAGCACTTTTCGCTGGAGACCTTTTAACTATGTACCAAAAGTATGCGGAAGCTCAAGGATGGCGCTTTGAAGTTATGGAAGCTTCTATGAACGGTGTTGGTGGTTTCAAAGAAGTGGTTGCTATGGTTTCGGGTCAATCTGTATACTCTAAACTCAAGTATGAATCAGGTGCCCACCGTGTGCAACGTGTCCCTGTAACAGAGAGTCAAGGCCGTGTTCATACTTCGACAGCGACAGTGCTTGTTATGCCTGAAGTGGAAGAAGTTGAATACGATCTTGATCCAAAAGATCTTCGTGTTGATATCTATCACGCCTCTGGTGCTGGTGGACAGAACGTCAATAAGGTTGCGACTGCCGTTCGTATTGTTCACTTGCCAACCAATATCAAGGTTGAGATGCAGGAAGAACGTACCCAGCAGAAAAACCGTGAGAAGGCCATGAAAATCATCCGTGCGCGTGTTGCTGACCACTTTGCACAAATTGCTCAGGATGAACAAGACGCTGAGCGTAAGTCGACAATCGGTACTGGTGACCGTTCAGAACGGATTCGTACTTATAACTTCCCACAAAACCGTGTCACAGACCACCGTATCGGCCTAACCCTCCAAAAACTAGATACCATTTTATCTGGTAAATTGGACGAAGTTGTGGATGCCTTGGTTCTTTATGACCAAACACAAAAATTAGAAGAATTAAACAAATAATGAAATTAGCTCAATTATTTTCAGATTTTGAAGAAGAATTGATAAGACAAGGAGAGGAAGCTGAAAGCCTCTCTTTTGTCTATCGTAGCCTGAAAAATCTTTCTTTTACTGACTTTGTTTTTGCTCTTCAGCAGGAAGTGACGGAAGAGGAAGAAGTATTTGTAAAAGGAATTTTCCAACAGTTAGTAGCTCATAAACCGGCACAGTATATCATCGGACAGGCAGATTTCTTTGGTATGCAGTTAACAGTTGATGAGCGGGTTTTGATTCCTCGTCCAGAGACAGAGGAGTTGGTGGAGCTTATCTTGGCTGAAAATCCTGAGATGAATCTATCAATTTTGGATATAGGTACAGGTAGTGGAGCTATTGCTCTCGCCTTAGCAAAAAACAGACCGGCTTGGTCAGTGACAGCAGCGGATATTTCTCAAGAGGCTTTAGAAATAGCTAGCGAAAATGCTAAAAATCAAAAAATTAATATATTTTTTAAAAAATCTGATTGTTTTGCAGAAATTTCTGAAAAATATGATATAATTGTATCCAATCCACCCTATATCTCTCGTGAAGATGAGTCAGAGGTAGGTTTGAATGTTTTGCATTCAGAGCCTCACCTAGCTCTCTTTGCAGATGAGGATGGTTTAGCTATTTACCGTAAAATTGCGGAAGATGCAAAAGACTATCTCAAAGATGGTGGTAAGATTTACCTTGAAATTGGATACAAGCAAGGTCAAAGTGTTCCTGAACTTTTTAGGAAGCATCTTCCTGAAAAGAGAGTACGAACACTAAAAGACCAATTTGGTCAAGATAGGATGGTTGTAGTTGATGATGGACAGGATTAGACAAGAATTGGAAAAGGGTGGGGCTGTTGTTCTGCCTACTGAGACAGTTTATGGTCTTTTTGCTAAAGCTCTAGACGAAAAAGCAGTTGACCATGTTTACCAGCTCAAACGTCGTCCAAGAGACAAGGCTCTTAACCTCAATATCGCCTCTCTAGAGGACATATTGCACTTTTCTAAGAATCAGCCAACCTATCTTCAAAAACTTGTAGAGACTTTTTTACCAGGTCCCTTGACCATTATTCTCGAAGCTAATGACAGAGTTCCCTATTGGGTTAATTCTGGTCTTGCAACTGTTGGATTTCGGATGCCCAGTCACCCTATCACACTTGATTTGATTCGAGAGACAGGTCCCTTGATTGGGCCGTCTGCTAATATCTCAGGTCAGGCAAGTGGAGTGACCTTTAGTCAGATTCTAGAGGATTTTGACCAAGAGGTTCTGGGGCTGGAAGACGATGCTTTTCTAACTGGACAGGATTCAACTATTTTGGACTTGTCTGGAGACAAGGTGAAAATCTTACGCCAAGGGGCCATTAAGCGAGAGGATATTCTTGCTCAGTTGCCAGAGATTTCTTTTGAGGAGGAATGAGATGCTAAGAGATTTACAAGAAACAGATGTGAAAGCTATATGTGACATCAACCAAGAGGCTTTGGGTTATTCTTTTAGTCCAGAGGAAACAGCTAGTCAATTAGCTAGATTATCTCAAGATTCCCATCATTTCCTTCTTGGTTATGAGGATGCAGCCAGCCATGTCTTGCTGGGATATGTCCACGCTGTGGTTTATGAATCCCTTTATTCTAAAGCAGGATTTAATATCTTAGCCTTAGCAGTTTCTCCTCAAGCACAAGGGCAAGGTATCGGTAAATGCTTACTGCAAGGGTTGGAAGACGAAGCAAAAAGACGTGGTTATGGGTTTATCCGCTTAAATTCTGCCGATCATCGTCTGGGTGCTCATGCATTTTATGAAAAAGTTGGTTATACTTGTGATAAAATGCAGAAACGGTTTATTCGCATCCTTTAGTTTATTTTCTTAAACTAAATGACCTGTCACATTATAAAGGAGAAGACCTATGATTTTTGACAAAGATGATTTTAAAGCATATGATGCTGATCTCTGGAATGCTATTGCAAAAGAAGAAGAACGCCAACAAAACAATATCGAGTTGATTGCTTCGGAAAACGTCGTTTCCAAGGCTGTTATGGCAGCTCAAGGGTCTATCTTGACGAATAAATACGCCGAAGGCTACCCAGGACGTCGTTATTATGGTGGAACGGATGTGGTAGACGTTGTAGAAACTCTAGCCATTGAACGCGCTAAAGAAATTTTCGGTGCTAAATTTGCTAATGTCCAACCACACTCAGGAAGCCAAGCTAACTGTGCAGCTTACATGGCCTTGATTGAGCCAGGTGATACGGTTATGGGGATGGATTTGGCTGCTGGTGGACACTTGACCCATGGAGCTCCTGTCAGCTTCTCAGGTCAAACCTACAACTTTGTTTCTTATAGTGTAGATCCTGAAACGGAATTCTTGGACTTTGATGCAATTTTGAAGCAAGCCCAAGAAGTAAAACCTAAACTAATCGTAGCAGGTGCTTCAGCCTATTCTCAAATTATCGACTTTTCAAAATTCCGTGAAATTGCGGATGCTGTTGGGGCGAAGCTCATGGTAGACATGGCCCATATCGCTGGTTTGGTTGCTGCTGGTCTTCATCCAAGTCCAGTTCCATACGCTCATATCACAACAACCACAACCCACAAAACCCTTCGTGGACCACGTGGTGGTTTGATTTTGACCAATGATGAAGACTTAGCTAAGAAAATCAACTCAGCCATTTTCCCTGGTATTCAGGGCGGTCCTTTAGAGCATGTTGTTGCTGCTAAGGCAGTTTCCTTCAAAGAAGTCTTAGATCCGGCCTTCAAGGAATATGCTGCAAATGTTATCAAAAACAGCAAGGCTATGGCAGATGTCTTCTTGCAAGATCCTGATTTCCGTATCATTTCTGGAGGAACTGAAAACCACCTCTTCTTAGTCGATGTGACTAAGGTTGTTGAAAACGGAAAAGTTGCTCAAAACTTGCTGGATGAAGTCAATATTACCCTAAATAAAAACTCAATTCCTTACGAAACCTTGTCACCATTCAAGACAAGTGGAATTCGTATCGGAGCAGCAGCCATTACTGCACGTGGGTTTGGTGAAGAAGAAAGTCGCAAAGTAGCTGAACTCATCATTAAAACACTTAAAAATGCAGAAAATGAGGCTGTCTTAGAAGAAGTGAGAAGTGCAGTAAAAGAATTGACAGATGCCTTCCCATTATACGAGGACTAAAACTTTTATGGACATTTATATTAAGAAAGCTATTATCCATCAGTTCAGCCCGGATGATACCGAGCTGTTTCTAGCGGATAAGTTTCTCAATATCACTCCAAAAATCGAAGAATACCTGCGCAAAAAAATTGAACGTGTGTATTCAGATGAAGCCAAGACTGGGATTTTCGAAGAAGAAAATCCCTTCTTCAATCACATCACAGACGATTTGTTGGAGACATCAGTAACACTGGCTAATCTCTGGAAAGAGGAGTTCGGCATTTCAGAAAATCTCAAGACCAATGACTTGATTTTTGTGCAATTTTCTAAAGAAGGTGTAGAACATTTCGCTTTCTTGCGAATTGCTCTGCGGGAGACCTTGACCCACCTCGGAGGAGAAGTTGATAATCCAATCAAGCTAACTCAGAATAACCTGCCTGGATTTGGAACAGGAGCTGACGAGGCCTTGGTGGTCAATCTTCAGAGTCGCAAGTACCATCTGATTGAAAAACGAATCAAGTACAATGGGACTTTTTTGAACTATTTTTCAGATAATCTTCTTGCTGTCGCTCCTAAGATTTCTCCTAAGAAATCTATCAAAGAACTGGAAAAAACAGCTCAGAGGATTGCTGAATCTTTTAATACAGATGATTTTCAATTTCAATCTAAGGTCAAATCAGCGATTTTCAATAACTTAGAAGAAAGCAATGAATTATCTCCTGAGAAATTGGCTAACGACCTTTTTGACAACAATCTGACGGCTCGTTTGAGCTTTATTGATCAAGTCAAGGAAGCTGTACCAGAGCCTGTTCAATTTGATGAAATTGATGCCAGTCGTCAGCTTAAAAAATTTGAAAACCAAAAACTTTCCTTGTCAAATGGAATTGAGCTCATCGTTCCCAATAACGTCTATCAAGATGCAGAGTCTGTTGAGTTTATCCAAAACGACAATGGAACCTATTCTATCTTAATCAAAAATATCGAGGATATCCAAAGTAAATAATGTTTAAACGAATTCGAAGAGTGCTTGTACTAGCAGTCTTCCTTTTTGCTGGCTATAAAGCTTACCGCGTTCACCAGGATGTCAAGCAAGTCATGACCTATCAACCCATGGTGCGAGAAATCTTGAGTGAAAAAGACACCCCAGCAAACGAAGAGCTTGTGCTCGCTATGATTTATACTGAAACAAAAGGAAAAGAAGGCGATGTTATGCAGTCTAGTGAGTCTGCAAGTGGTTCCACCAACACCATCAATGATAATGCCTCTAGCATTCGCCAAGGCGTTCAAACTCTGACAGACAATCTCTATCTGGCCCAGAAGAAGGGGGTAGATGTCTGGACAGCTGTCCAAGCCTATAATTTTGGACCTGCCTATATCGATTTTATTGCCCAAAATGGCAAGGAAAACACCCTAGCACTGGCTAAACAGTATTCTCGTGAGACTGTTGCCCCCTTGCTTGGTAATACCACTGGAAAGACTTATAGTTACATTCACCCCATTTCCGTTTTTCACGGTGCTGAACTCTATGTAAATGGAGGAAACTATTATTATTCTAGACAGGTGCAACTCAACCTTTACATCATCAAATGTTTCACTCTCTTTTCAACATCTGGCTAGACCAGGTGTTTTTGTTATAAGTTTTCTTTAAGATAGATATATTACTCTAGAAAGGTAAAGGAGGAAAATCCCTATGAGAAAGAAACTCTTTCTGACTAGTGCTGCGGTCTTGTGGGCAGTAACAGCTATGAATAGCGCCCATGCAGCAACAGATGTTCAAAAAGTTATCGATGAAACCTATGTCCAACCTGAATATGTCCTAGGTTCATCATTGTCTGAAGATCAAAAAAATCAAACCCTTAAAAAGCTAGGCTACAATGCCTCAACAGACACCAAAGAACTCAAGACCATGACACCTGATGTCTATTCTAAGATTATGAATGTTGCCAATGACTCTAGCTTACAGTTGTATTCATCAGCCAAGATTCAAAAACTAGGTGACAAGTCGCCACTTGAGGTCAAGATTGAAACACCAGAAAACATCACTAAGGTGACGCAGGATATGTACCGCAATGCGGCCGTAACTTTGGGTGTGGAACACGCAAAAATCACTGTAGCAGCACCTATTCCAGTTACAGGTGAGAGTGCCTTAGCCGGGATTTACTATTCGCTAGAGGCTAATGGAGCCAAGGTACCGCAAGCCAATAAAGATTTGGCTCAAGAAGAGTTGAAGGCTTTGTCAGATATTAATGCTGAAAACAAGGACAAAACTGGCTATGATGCTAATAAATTAAACGTTGCCCTAGCCGATATCAAGTCAGGACTCGCCAAAGCTAAAGAAAGCAAGGGAAATCTGACAGAGGAAGATGTTCGTAAAATTGTTGAAGATACCTTGAAAAATTACAAACTTGATCAGGTTATAACAGGAAACCAGATCAATATCATCATCAATTTTGCTTTGAATCTCTCAAAGAGTGATATCCTCAGCAATACAGACTTCACTAAAACCTTGAATGACCTGAAACAAAGTATTGTTTCACAAGCTGGCGACAGTTTTAAAAATATCAACCTTAACTTTGATGCTGATAAGGCGCTAGAGGACGGTGGTAACTTCTTAAGCTCCCTCTGGCAAGCCATTGTCAACTTCTTCAAGAGTTTTGGTTCTTAAGAAATTTCATGGTATAATAGATGGTAACCGTAACGTTGCCGTCTTTTTTGTCGGCCAATAGAAAGAGAAGAGAATGTTAAAGAAAAATGATATTGTAGAAGTTGAAATTGTTGACTTGACCCATGAAGGGGCAGGAGTTGCCAAGGTAGATGGCTTGGTATTTTTTGTTGAGAATGCATTACCGAGTGAAAAAATTCTCATGCGAGTTCTCAAGGTTAATAAAAAGATTGGTTTTGGGAAAGTGGAAGAATACCTTGTCCAGTCACCACACCGTAATCAAGATCTAGATTTGGCTTACCTGCGTTCAGGAATCGCGGATTTAGGTCATCTTGCCTACCCAGAACAGCTCAAGTTTAAAACCAAGCAAGTTAAGGATAGTCTCTACAAGATTGCTGGAATTGATGATATAGAGGTTGCTGAAACTTTGGGTATGAAAAATCCAGTCAAGTACCGCAATAAGGCGCAGGTTCCTGTTCGTCGAGTGAATGGTGTCTTGGAAACAGGCTTTTTCCGTAAGAATTCCCATGACCTCATGCCTCTAGAAGATTTCTTTATCCAAGATTCCGTGATTGACGAGGTAGTAGTAGCCCTACGCGACTTGCTCCGTCGTTATGACCTGAAACCTTATGATGAAAAGGAACAATCTGGCTTGATTCGTAATCTTGTGGTACGTCGCGGACACTATTCAGGACAAATTATGGTCATTTTAGTAACAACTCGTCCGAAGATTTTTCGTGTGGAACAATTGATTGAACAACTCATCAAGCAGTTTCCAGAGATTGTATCTGTCATGCAGAATATCAACGATCAGAACACCAATGCTATTTTTGGTAAGGAATGGCGCACACTTTATGGACAAGACTTTATCACTGACCAGATGTTGGGAAATGACTACCAAATCGCTGGACCAGCTTTTTACCAAGTCAATACTGAAATGGCTGAAAAACTTTATCAAACAGCTATCGACTTTGCTGAATTAAAAGAAGATGATGTGGTCATTGATGCCTATTCTGGTATTGGGACGATTGGCCTCTCTGTTGCAAAACATGTCAAGAAAGTCTATGGTGTCGAAGTGATTCCAGAAGCGGTTGAGAATAGCAAAAAGAATGCTCAGCTGAACAATATTTCAAACGCCCACTATGTATGTGATACTGCTGAAAATGCCATGAAGAATTGGCTCAAGGAAGGAATTCAACCAAGTCTTATCCTAGTGGACCCACCAAGAAAAGGACTCACCGAGAGCTTTATCAAAGCTAGTACCCAAACAGGAGCTAACCGCATCGCCTATATCTCATGTAATGTCGCAACCATGGCGCGTGATATCAAACTTTATCAAGAATTGGGCTATGAATTGAAGAAAGTACAGCCGGTTGACCTATTTCCTCAGACGCATCACGTAGAGTGTGTAGTGTTGCTACAACGAAAAAAAGGGTGAAAATCCTTGATTTTAAGCTGTTTTACAAGCATTTTGTCTTTGTAGATAAAGGCAATTTTGACGTCAAAAAAGTCCTAAAAAGACACATAGATGTATATGTATTTGTAGATGTCGTTTGCGCATCGGAAAAATGAATACAACAATAAATATTTATCTAAAGAGAGAACAATTGTATATTGTTCTCCTTTTTTTATTTTCAGGAGGGAAAATGACAAAAGAATTACAATCATCACGCTATATTGTCATTTCATTTTTAGTACGTGAAATGAGAATTGACATTGTTGAAGCCATCTCTCTTATGGCTGAATTAGAAAAAAGTGGCTTGGTTCGATTGGAATCAAGTGGAGATTTAATACTCAAAGAACTTGGAGGAGCGCTATGAAACGAATAACCGCAAATCAATACCAAACTTCAGAACGGTATTATAAATTACCTAAAATTCTTTTTGAGGATGAAAAATATATGGATATGAAACTAGAAGTAAAGGTGGCTTATTCTATTTTAAAGGATCGTTTAGAATTATCTCTCAGTCGTGGTTGGATAGATGAGGAAGGCGCGGTCTATTTAGTATTTTCTAATTCTAAACTGATGAGGCTGTTAGGTTGTTCGAAGTCAAAATTACTGTCCATCAAAAAGACTCTTAAAGAATATGACTTAATTGATGAAGTTCAACAGTCTTCAAG
The DNA here is from genome assembly GCF_003942685.1 of Streptococcus mitis. Lineage (GTDB taxonomy): Bacteria > Bacillota > Bacilli > Lactobacillales > Streptococcaceae > Streptococcus > Streptococcus mitis_CD. Next base: position 22,441 of record NZ_RJNR01000019.1, read on the forward strand.
TGAGAAAGGGAGACTAGCTAATAAGATTTATTTAGGGGAATTATCTTCTACCCCAGTAGCTAATTCAAACAGGCCTAGTGTTAAAAAAAGACTAGGGCAGGATGAAAATGATACGGCCCCCGTCTCACATTTAGCCCCTAGTGAGACTGAAGTTAGTGAGACTAAATATAGTGAGACTGATTCTTTACTTATTGAGGATGAGGAGGAGAGGAATATTCATCCTATCTTGAGAAGAAAAGTAGAAAAGGTCACAAAATATGATCGAGATTATATTTGGGGATTGGTACAAGATCAATTTAGACGAGAGGGTTTTTCTGAAACAGCCAGTGATATAGCTATGACTGATTTTGAGAGAATCTATCAATATGCTCTTGACAATGTTCGCTTTGTTAGACGAGCAGAAGTTTTGGCTGAATTTGTGTTTAACGGTTTATATTCCGTTTGGAATAACCGTGTTAGAAAAGGAGGTGGTTAAAATGTCGCCAATCGAGTGGGTATTAGTCATTCTTATTTTAATTTCAAGTGGAGTGACACTTTGGACATTGATAGTCGATCAGGAAGGGGGGATAAAGAAATGAGATTTATTGATTTATTTTCAGGTATCGGTGGCTTTCGACTTGGAATGGAAAGTGTCGGACACGAGTGTATTGGATTTTGTGAGATTGATAAGTTTGCTAGAGAATCTTATAAATCCATTTTTCAAACGAAAGGAGAAACAGAATTTCATGACATACGAGATGTTTCAGATGACGAATTTAAAAAGCTTAGAGGGAAAGTCGATGTCATCTGTGGGGGATTCCCTTGTCAAGCATTTTCAATCGCAGGAAGACGATTGGGATTTGAAGATACTAGAGGAACTTTGTTCTTTGAAATTGCTCGGGCGGCCAAACAAATCCAACCACGTTTTCTTTTTCTTGAAAATGTTAAAGGCCTACTCAATCACGATAAGGGACGGACGTTCACCACAATCCTTACCACACTTGATGAGTTGGGGTTTGATGTTGAGTGGCAGGTGCTTAACAGTAAGGATTTTGGCGTTCCCCAAAACAGAGAGAGGGTGTTTATTATCGGACATTCTAGAAAGAAAGGTACCAGACTCTTATTTCCTTTCAGACGAGAAGGTCAAGCAACTAACTCTGAGACTTTAAAAACACTAGGGAATTTGAATCCATCAAGAAGTGGAATGAGCGGTAAAGTGTATTATTCAGAAGGTCTTGCGCCAACTTTAGTTAGTGGAAAAGGAGAAGGATTTAAAGTTGCGGTTCCTTGTATGACACCAGACAGATTAGAAAAGAGACAAAATGGTAGACGTTTCAAGGATAATCAAGAGCCAATGTTTACTTTAAATACTCAGGATCGCCATGGTATTGTCGTTGTTGGAGATTTACCAACTAGCTTTAAGGAAACTGGTCGCGTCTATGGAAGTGAGGGGCTATCTCCAACACTTACTACGATGCAAGGTGGAGATAAAATCCCCAAAATACTGATTCCAGAACCAATCCAATTTCTAAAAGTCCGAGAGGCAACGAAAAAAGGATATGCTCAAGCAGAAATAGGAGATTCAATCAATTTGGAAAGACCAAGTTCTCTGTATCGTCGAGGTAGAGTTGGAAAAGGTATAGCGAATACGTTAACAACTAGTGGACAAATGGGAGTAGTAGTGGCTAGCTATGAAGGAGAAGATAAACAAGTTTATCATGTAGCTGGTGTTTTAATAGATGGACAATTTTACCGTCTGAGAATTCGACGAATCACTCCTAAAGAGTGTTTTCGCTTGCAAGGGTTTCCTGATTGGGCTTTTGAAGCTGCTAGAAAAGTCTCTAGTAATAGTCAGCTCTATAAACAAGCTGGTAATAGTGTAACCGTTCCTGTGATTGCCGCAATCGCAAAGAAATTAAAAGAAATCGAGGAAAAAGATGAAAGCTTTAAATAAAGAGTCAATACTAGATTGTGATGAATTAGA
>NZ_RJNR01000020.1:0-20201 GCF_003942685.1 Streptococcus mitis
ATTTATGGTAGAGTAACATATGGAGGTTATTATGAAAAAAATTTTACTTTTAGCATCTATTTTGCTTACAAGTGTCACGTTAGTGGCATGTTCAAATCAAGCTCAAACTCAAGGAAATTCAAGTAAAACAACTAGCTCTTCAACTAGTCAAGATTCAACTAATTCAAACACTCTTCGTAGCACACAGAATTCAGAAGAAAGTCAAGTGATTGGTTCTGATGAGTATGGGTTCGTTAAAGTACCAAAGTCTTGGATTAAGTTCAATGAAGTACAGGGAGGCAATGATATTCAATATTCAGACGGTACGGATGTCAATATTGTCACTTTGAATACTTTTAAAGCAGAACAATTTGGTATTTCTGATAATGAATTTCAAAAACTTGAAACAGTTCGTATTTCTGATGGTATTTTTACTTCAAAAGAAAGTAATCCAGAATTCACTAAAGTATGGGGTTCTAAGTCAACTATTGGAGGTTATGAAGCCTATGTAGTTAACGCAATTTCTAAGTCTGGAAAATACATCATTACATGGATTTTTAAATCTAGTGATGGTAAGTTCAGATATGTTGCTTTAGAAGGGACTCCAGAAACATTAAAAAATCTACTTCCCATGATTGAAGAGAGTTGGACAATTCAAAAATAATTATTAAAGCAGGATTGGTATCCTGTTTTTTTGTTTAAGTCATTAAAAACCGTTTTAAATGTTTGTTTTAAATGTTTGTTTTGCTTATAAAGATAAAAAATAAACAAAATAATCAAAAAAAGGACAAAAAACAACAAAAAATATTGACAACGATTTCATATAGTGTTATACTTATAGCATAAAGTTAATGGAAAGAAGGGAAAACCTTATGGGATTAGATCATTTCTTTGACAAAAACCTTGTGTTTTGCTTAGAAGCGGATAATCAAGAACATCTCTTTGATCAGGTTGCAACTTTATTGGAAGAACGAGAAATCGTAACTCCAACCTATCGTGAAGCCTTGATCACGCGTGAAAAGTCATTTCCAACTGGCTTAGATATGGAATTTTTAGGTAAGGATTTGCCGAATGTGGCTATTCCTCATACTGATATTGTTCATAATCTAGCTGAAAAAGTTGTGGTGGTTCGATTAGAAAAACCAGTGACTTTCCACAATATGATTGCGCCAGATAAGGAAGTAGAAGTATCCTTACTCTTCTTTATCATTAATAACTCAAGTTCAAGTCAAACAAACATTCTTGCTCAGTTGATGGACTTCTTTACTGGAAATGGTCATCTTGAAGACCTATCAAAAATTTCTGAACCAGAAGCCCTTTATGCTTATATCGCTGAAGCAATCGCTTAATCTTGTCTATTAAAAATATTAAATCGGAGGAAATCCATATGATTAAAATTCTTGCTGCCTGCGGTGCAGGTGTTAACTCAAGCCACCAAATTAAAAGTGCTCTTGAAGAAGAACTTTCAAACCGCGGTTTTGATGTTCACTGTGATGCAGTTATGGTCAAAGACGTTAATGAAGACCTTATCAAAGGCTATGATATCTTCACACCAATTGCTGCGACAGACCTTGGTTTTGATCCAGGTATTCCAGTTATCGAAGCTGGACCAATCTTATTCCGTATCCCAGCTATGAGTGCTCCAGTATTTGACAATATTGAAGCAGCTATCAAAGAACACGGATTAAGCTAATTTAAATTTGTTAACATTCATATAACATAAAAAACGGGAGGAACTATTATGGATGTCATTATCAAACTGGCCAACGATATCTTCAAACCTATCTTGGATATGGGTGGACCGATCATCATGCTGATCATTTTGACAGTATTGGCTCTACTTTTTGGAGTGAAATTCTCCAAAGCGCTTGAAGGTGGTATCAAACTTGCCATCGCTCTTACTGGTATCGGTGCTATCATCGGTATGCTGAATGGTGCTTTCTCAGCATCACTTGCAAAATTCGTTGAAAATACTGGTATTCAATTGAACATCACTGACGTTGGTTGGGCACCACTTGCTACAATCACTTGGGGATCTGCTTGGACACTTTACTTCTTGCTCATCATGTTGATTGTCAACGTAGTGATGCTTGCTATGAAGAAAACTGATACACTTGACGTTGATATCTTCGATATCTGGCACTTGTCTATCACAGGTCTTTTGATTAAATGGTATGCAGACAACAACGGTGTAAGCCAAGGGGTTTCACTCTTCATCGCCACTGCAGCAGTTGTCCTTGTAGGTGTTCTTAAAATCATCAACTCTGATTTGATGAAACCTACATTTGATGACCTTCTTAACGCACCAAGTTCATCACCAATGACTTCAACTCACATGAACTACATGATGAACCCAGTTATCATGGTTTTGGATAAGATTTTTGAAAAATTCTTCCCAGGTCTTGATAAATATGACTTTGATGCTGCTAAATTGAACAAGAAAATCGGTTTCTGGGGATCTAAATTCTTCATCGGTTTCATCCTTGGTATCGTTATCGGTTTGATGGGTACTCCACATCCAGTTGCTGGCGTAGAAGATGCAGCAAACTGGCAATTAGTTATTAAAGGTTGGTTGTCTCTTGGTTTGACAGCTGGTGTGTCTTTGGAACTCTTCTCACTTATCGGTTCATGGTTCATCGCTGCCGTAGAGCCACTTTCACAAGGTATTACAAACGTTGCTACTAAACGTCTTCAAGGACGTAAATTCAACATCGGTCTTGACTGGCCTTTCATCGCTGGTCGTGCTGAAGTTTGGGCTTGTGCAAACGTACTTGCACCAATCATGTTGGTTGAAGCTGTGCTTCTTTCAAACGTCGGAAATGGTATCTTGCCACTTGCAGGTATCATCGCTATGGGTGTTACTCCAGCTCTCTTGGTTGTAACACGTGGTAAATTGCTCCGTATGATTATTTTCGGAACACTCTTGTTGCCACTCTTCCTTCTTTCAGGTACACTTATCGCACCATTTGCAACAGAACTTGCTAAAGGTGTAGGTGCCTTCCCAGCAGGTGTGAGTGAAACTCAATTGATTACTCACTCAACTCTTGAAGGACCAATCGAAAAACTTCTTGGTTGGACAATTGGTAACACTACAACTGGTGATATCAAAGCAATCCTTGGTGCGGTAGTCTTCCTTGTGTTCTATATCGGTATCTTTGCATGGTACAGAAAACAAATGATCAAACGTAACGAAGAGTACGCAGCAAAAGCAAAATAATGCGCTCCTATAAAATGTAAATTGTTAAAGCTAGGTTGTCGACATCCATTAGGAGTGACAGCCTAGTTTTTTATAAACTATCAAGAAATCGGAGAAAATAATGGTAATTGAATTAAAATCAGAACAATTAAGAGTTGAATTTAACAGTTTTGGTGGGGCTCTTTCTTCTATAAAAGATGCCGAGGGAGTTGAGTATTTGTGGCAAGGAGATGCTACTTATTGGAGTGGACAAGCTCCTGTTCTCTTCCCCATTTGTGGTTCATTGAGAGAGGATACAGCACTTTATATAGATGATAATGGACAAGAAATCAAAGGAAAGATTCCTCGTCATGGTTTGGTTCGTAAGAAAGAATTTGAATTAGTTGAACAGACAGATAATAGTGTAACTTTTGCAATTGAAGACGATGAGAATAGCTATCAGAACTACCCTTATCATTTCCGCTTAGAAATCACTTATATCCTTACTGGAAAGACAGTACGGACTCAATACAAAATATTTAATAAAGAAATTAGCAAGGTCATGCCTTACTTTATTGGTGGACATCCAGGATTTAATTGTCCTCTGCTTGATGATGAAGTCTATGAAGATTATTATCTAGAGTTTGAAAAAGAAGAGACTTGCTCTGTTCCACGTCCTTTCCCAGAAACAGGTATGCTTGATTTTCAAGATAGAAGTCCATGGCTAGAAGGTCAAAAAGAATTAGACCTCAGCTATGATCTTTTCAGTACAGATGCAGTCACCTTAGATGAATTGCAATCTAGAACAATTGCTCTTCGTTCTCGTAAACATGATAAGGGATTGAAAGTGCACTTTGCAGAGTTTCCAAACCTCATTATCTGGTCAACTTTGAATAAGGGACCTTTCATTGCTTTTGAACCATGGTCTGGCTTGTCTACATCCCTTGAAGAAGGAGATCGTCTAGAAGATAAGAAGAATGTTCGTCTTCTAGAACCTGGTCAAGTGGATCAAATTGGTTTTGACATCGAAATTTTTTAGATTGAAAAATAAAACACAAAAACAAACATTAACTGTTGACTTTTTCAAGAAATAGGAGTATATTATGTTTGTAAGCAACAAATGATGTTTGTAACAAACAAACAATCGATTGTTATATTCTCTTGCGTGGAGAAAGATTATTTATAGGAAACTGATTTCCTAAACTTGAATAAGGTGTCATTCATCTCATTCAATCCAATTTGTCAATAAACTGCTAGAAAGCCTTTTGTAGGTCAACTGCTAACTATAAAAGGTTTTACTAGCCTAGAAAAATAAAAAGGAGTATAGAATATGTCTATTGTTATCGGTGCAGATACTGCAGGTTTGAGATTGAAAGAAGTTGTGAAAGACTTCTTGGAAAAAGAAAACTTCCACGTTGTGGATGTTACAGCTGAAGGTCAAGACTTTGTTGATGTGACTCTTGCTGTTGCTGCAGAAGTAAACAAAGAAGAACAAAACCTTGGTATCGTGATTGATGCTTATGGAGCTGGTCCATTCATGGTTGCAACTAAAATCAAAGGAATGGTTGCTGCAGAAGTATCTGACGAACGTTCAGCTTATATGACTCGTGGACACAACAACTCACGTATGATCACTATGGGTGCACAACTTGTCGGTGATGAATTGGCTAAAAACATCGCTAAAGGATTTGTTAACGGTAAATACGATGGTGGACGTCACCAAATTCGTGTCGACATGTTGAACAAAATGTGCTAATACGCTTCAAAAATCAAGATAATCTGTCGTCAGCTCACTTTAGCTAACCTCAGTTATGCTCGCAGCTCGCTTCCTAAGCTAATCTTGATTTTTCTTGAGTAAGGATAAATGATATTAGATTTATATAATTAATCGGAGGGAATAACTAATGAGAATTGCAATTGGATGTGATCACATCGTAACAGATGAAAAAATGGCGGTTTNAGAATTTTTNAAATCAAAAGGATATGAAGTCATTGACTTTGGTACTTATGACCATACACGTACTCACTACCCAATCTTTGGTAAAAAAGTAGGGGAAGCTGTAACTAGTGGTCAAGCTGATCTTGGAGTATGTATATGTGGTACTGGTGTTGGTATCAACAACGCTGTAAATAAAGTTCCAGGTGTCCGTTCTGCCTTGGTTCGTGATATGACAACAGCCCTTTATGCTAAAGAACAATTGAATGCCAATGTTATCGGTTTTGGTGGTAAGATTACTGGAGAATTGCTCATGTGTGATATCATTGAAGCTTTCATCCATGCTGAATACAAACCATCTGAAGAAAACAAAAAATTGATTGCGAAAATTGAACACCTTGAAAGTCACAATGCTCAACAAACAGACGCAAACTTCTTCACTGAATTCCTTGAAAAATGGGATCGCGGAGAATACCACGACTAAGAGGTGACATATGATTTTAACAGTCACAATGAACCCATCCATTGATATTTCCTATCCCTTGGATGAGTTGAAGATTGATACTGTCAATCGTGTGGTGGATGTAACCAAAACGGCTGGTGGTAAGGGACTCAATGTTACCCGAGTACTTTCAGAATTTGGGGATTCTGTTCTTGCTACTGGTTTAGTGGGTGGCAAACTTGGTGAGTTTTTGGTTGAAAATATCGATGATCAAGTAAAGAAAGATTTCTTCTCAATTCAGGGAGAAACTCGTAACTGTATCGCTATTCTTCACGGAGATAACCAAACAGAAGTTCTTGAAAAAGGTCCTGAAGTATTGGAACAGGAAGGTCAAGACTTTTTGGAACATTTCAAAAAACTCTTGGAGTCAGTTGAAGTAGTAGCTATCTCAGGTAGTCTACCAGCTGGCCTTCCAGTTGATTACTATGCGAGCTTGGTAGAACTTGCTAATCACGCTGGCAAGCCTGTTGTCTTGGACTGCTCTGGTGCAGCACTTCAGGCGGTTCTTGAATCAACACATAAACCAACAGTCATCAAACCAAATAATGAGGAATTATCTCAGCTTCTTGGAAGAGAAGTTTCTGAGGATTTGGATGAATTAAAAGAAGTTCTTCAAGAACCTTTGTTTGCAGGTATTGAATGGATTATCGTTTCACTTGGTGCCAACGGTGCCTTTGCCAAACATGGTGACACTTTCTACAAGGTAGATATTCCTAGAATTCAGGTGGTCAATCCTGTTGGATCTGGAGATTCTACAGTTGCTGGAATTTCTTCAGGTTTACTTCATAAAGAATCGGATGCAGAATTACTCATCAAGGCAAATGTCCTTGGTATGCTCAATGCTCAAGAAAAAATGACTGGTCATGTCAACATGGCCAACTATCAAGCTCTATATGATCAATTAATAGTAAAAGAGGTATAAAATGGCTTTAACAGAACAAAAACGTGCACGCTTAGAAAAACTTTCTGATGAAAATGGTATCATCTCAGCTCTTGCATTTGACCAACGTGGTGCTTTGAAACGCCTCATGGCTCAACACCAAACAGAAGAACCAACTGTGGCTCAAATGGAAGAACTGAAAGTCTTGGTAGCAGATGAATTGACTAAATACGCTTCATCTATGCTTCTTGATCCTGAATATGGACTTCCAGCAACTAAAGCTCTTGATGAAAAAGCTGGTCTTCTCCTTGCTTATGAAAAAACAGGTTATGACACAACAAGCACAAAACGCTTGCCAGACTGCTTGGATGTTTGGTCTGCAAAACGTATTAAAGAAGAAGGTGCAGATGCAGTTAAATTCTTGCTTTACTATGATGTAGATAGCTCAGACGAACTCAACCAAGAAAAACAAGCTTACATCGAACGTATCGGTTCTGAATGTGTGGCTGAAGATATCCCATTCTTCCTTGAAATCCTTGCTTACGATGAAAAAATTGCTGACGCAGGTTCTGTAGAATACGCTAAAGTAAAACCACACAAAGTTATCGGCGCTATGAAAGTCTTCTCAGACCCACGCTTTAACATTGATGTCTTGAAAGTAGAAGTTCCTGTTAACATTAAATATGTTGAAGGCTTCGCTGAAGGTGAAGTAGTTTATACACGTGAAGAAGCAGCAGCCTTCTTCAAAGCTCAAGATGAAGCAACTAACTTGCCTTACATCTACTTGAGTGCTGGTGTATCAGCTAAACTTTTCCAAGATACTCTTGTATTTGCTCATGAATCAGGTGCAAACTTTAACGGAGTTCTTTGTGGCCGTGCTACATGGGCTGGATCAGTTGAAGCATACATCAAAGATGGTGAAGCAGCAGCTCGCGAATGGCTTCGCACAACTGGTTTTGAAAACATTGATGAGCTCAATAAAGTTCTTCAAACAACAGCGACTTCATGGAAAGAACGCGTGTAAGCAAGTCCTCCTAGGTTAGGAACATGAATCTAAAAAAATTTTAAAAAAAGTTTTATGTAAAGGTTTACAAAATAACTTACTTGTGCTATACTTAAATCACAAGTTAATACAAGGTGAGTGTTACTAAGTAATATTAGGCATGATCACAGGTGAATTAGAAATCGGCTGATTTTCTAGTTCATTTGTGGTCATTTTTTGTACTCATATACCTTTAAGATATAAAAGGAGGTTGACATGTATCGAATTCTAAATCCAATGAATCACAATGTCTCGCTTGTCAGAAATGATAAAGGAGAAGAAGTGATTGTGATTGGTAAGGGGATTGCATTTGGAAAGAAGAAAGGGGATTTGATTGCTGAACATCAGGTTGAGAAAATCTTTCGGATGAAGACCGAAGAGTCCAGGGAAAACTTTATGGCTCTCCTCAAAGATGTTCCGCTTGATTTTATCACAGTGACTTATGAAATCATTGATAAGCTATCAAAGAAATATCATTATCCGATTCAAGAGTATCTCTACGTAACCTTGACAGATCATATTTACTGTTCCTACCAAGCTCTAGCACAAGGAAGGTACAAGGATAGTAATCTGCCAGATATTTCCACTAAGTATCCTGTCGCTTTTCAAATCGCAAATGAAGCATTTGAAATTTACCGCCAGAAGCTAGCAGATCATTTTCCTGAGGACGAAATTATTCGGATTGCTTATCATTTCATTAATGCCGAAGGTGAAAATGAAGTGGAACTTGTGGAGTCGATTGATAAGAGGAAAGAAATTCTCAGGAATGTTGAAGAAGTGCTAAAGGGTTATGAAATTCAACGAACCAAAGAGAATAATCATTTCTATGATCGTTTTATGATTCATTTGAATTATTTCTTGGATTATTTAGACAGATCTAGAGATGATAACCAATCACTTCTGGATATGGAAGACCACATCAAACGATCCTATCCAAAAGCGTTCGAGATTGGTTCCAAGATCTATGATGTGATTACGGAATATACGGGTCTTGATTTGTATAAAAGTGAACGAGTTTATCTAGTTCTACATATCCAACGTTTATTGTCATAAAAATTTATTTAAAACTATATAAGGAGAATTCTATCATGAATAGAGAAGAAGTAACATTGTTAGGTTTTGAAATCGTAGCCTATGCTGGCGATGCTCGTTCAAAACTATTGGAAGCCTTGAAAGCTGCTGAAGCTGGCGATTTTACAAAAGCCGATAACCTAGTTGAGGAAGCTGGCAGCTGTATCGCAGAGGCTCACCATGCTCAAACAAGTCTATTGACTAAGGAAGCTTCTGGTGAGGACTTAGCGTATAGTGTGACCATGATGCATGGCCAAGACCACTTGATGACAACTGTCTTGTTAAAAGATTTGATGCACCACTTAATCGAACTTTATAAGAGAGGAGTTAAATAATGAATAAACTAATTGCATTTATTGAGAAAGGAAAACCTTTCTTTGAGAAACTATCTCGTAATATCTATCTTCGTGCTATTCGTGATGGTTTCATTGCAGGTATGCCTGTTATTCTCTTCTCAAGTATCTTTATCTTAATCGCCTTTGTACCAAACTCATGGGGCTTTAAATGGTCTGATGAAGTTGTAGCATTTCTGATGAAACCTTATAGCTATTCTATGGGTATTCTGGCTCTCTTGGTAGCTGGTACAACAGCTAAGTCATTGACCGACTCAGTAAACCGTAGCATGGAGAAAACCAATCAAATCAACTATATGTCAACACTGTTAGCAGCGATTGTTGGTTTGTTGATGTTGGCAGCTGATCCTATCGAAAATGGTCTTGCTACTGGATTCTTGGGGACAAAAGGTTTGCTTTCAGCCTTCCTTGCTGCCTTTGTTACTGTAGCAATCTATAAGGTTTGTGTTAAGAACAACGTCACTATTCGTATGCCTGACGAAGTTCCACCAAATATCTCACAAGTCTTTAAAGATGTGATTCCATTCACTCTATCTGTTGTTTCTCTTTATGCTCTTGACTTATTAGCACGTCATTTTGTTGGTGCAAGTGTGGCAGAATCAATCGGTAAATTCTTTGCACCATTATTCTCTGCAGCTGATGGCTATCTTGGTATTACCATTATCTTTGGTGCTTTTGCCTTCTTCTGGTTTGTTGGGATTCACGGTCCATCTATTGTTGAACCTGCTATCGCAGCAATTACCTATGCCAATGCCGAAGTCAACTTGAACCTTCTCCAACAAGGTATGCACGCCGACAAGATTCTTACTTCTGGTACACAAATGTTTATCGTTACCATGGGTGGTACAGGTGCGACACTAGTTGTTCCTTTCATGTTCATGTGGTTAACAAAATCAAAACGTAACCGTGCAATCGGACGTGCTTCAGTAGTTCCAACATTCTTTGGTGTAAATGAACCAATCTTGTTTGGTGCACCACTTGTATTGAACCCAATCTTCTTCATTCCATTTATCTTTGCTCCAATTGCAAACGTATGGATCTTTAAATTCTTTATTGAAACTCTTGGAATGAACTCATTTACTGCTAATCTACCATGGACAACTCCAGCTCCACTGGGTCTAGTTCTTGGTACGAACTTCCAAGTTCTATCATTCATTCTTGCTGCTCTTCTAATTGTGGTTGACGTAGTCATTTACTACCCATTCCTTAAAGTATATGATGAACAAATTCTTGAAGAAGAGCGTTCAGGTAAATCTAATGATGAATTGAAAGACAAAGTTGCTGCAAACTTCAACACTGCAAAAGCGGATGCTATTCTTGAAAAAGCGGGTGTCGATGCAGCACAAAATACCATCACTGAAGAAACAAATGTCCTCGTTCTCTGTGCAGGTGGAGGGACAAGTGGTCTCCTTGCGAATGCTTTGAATAAGGCAGCAGCAGAATACAATGTCCCTGTGAAAGCAGCAGCAGGTGGCTATGGTGCTCACCGTGAAATGTTACCAGAGTTTGATCTAGTTATCCTTGCCCCTCAAGTTGCTTCAAACTTTGAAGATATGAAAGCAGAAACAGATAAACTTGGTATTAAACTTGCCAAGACAGAAGGCGCTCAATACATCAAATTAACTCGTGATGGAAAAGGTGCTCTTGCATTCGTACAAGCTCAATTCGATTAACGATAGGGACTATAAAACAGTCTCCTATCGTTACGGAAATCGCTATGGCGAATTTCCTAATCGCCTTGTTAATTCGTTGGTAAAAAGATATCGTTTTTACCTCCTCATGTCACAATTCGATTAATAATAGGGACTCTGAAATAGTCTCCTATCGTTACGGAAATCGCTATGGCGAATTTCCTAATCGCCTTGTTAATTCGTCGGTAAAAAGATATTGTTTTTACCTCCTCATGTCACAATTCGGTGACTTGGTACAAGAAGTGAGATGGAGAAGGATGGCTCACTGACTCCTCTCCTCTCACTTTTACTTTATTTAAATCAAGAAATAGGTGAAAAAAATGACAAAAACATTACCAAAAGACTTTATTTTTGGTGGCGCAACAGCTGCTTATCAAGCAGAAGGTGCTACACATACTGATGGTAAAGGACCAGTAGCTTGGGATAAATATCTTGAAGATAACTACTGGTACACTGCAGAACCAGCCAGTGATTTTTACAATCGATATCCAGTTGACCTCAAGCTAGCAGAAGAGTATGGTGTCAATGGTATTCGAATTTCTATTGCTTGGTCACGTATTTTCCCAACCGGTTACGGTCAAGTAAATGCTAAAGGTGTTGAGTTTTATCATAATCTATTTGCAGAGTGCCACAAACGTCATGTTGAGCCCTTTGTAACTCTTCATCACTTTGATACGCCAGAAGCTCTCCACTCAAATGGAGACTTCTTAAACCGTGAAAACATTGAACACTTTGTAGACTACGCGGCTTTCTGTTTTGAAGAATTTCCAGAAGTAAACTATTGGACAACATTCAATGAAATTGGACCAATCGGTGATGGTCAATACTTGGTTGGTAAATTCCCTCCAGGTATTCAGTACGATCTTGCCAAAGTCTTCCAATCGCACCACAATATGATGGTGTCTCATGCACGTGCGGTAAAATTGTACAAAGAGAAAGGCTATAAAGGTGAAATTGGGGTTGTTCACGCACTGCCAACCAAGTATCCTTTAGATCCTAAAAATCAAGCAGATGTTCGTGCAGCTGAGTTGGAAGATATTATTCACAATAAATTTATCTTGGATGCAACTTATCTAGGTCGCTATTCAGCTGAAACGATGGAAGGTGTCAACCATATCTTATCAGTCAATGGTGGTAGCTTGGATCTTCGTGAAGAAGATTTTACAGCATTAGAAGCTGCAAAAGACTTGAATGACTTCCTTGGAATTAATTACTATATGAGTGACTGGATGGAATCCTTTGATGGAGAAACTGAAATTATCCATAATGGTAAAGGTGAAAAAGGAAGCTCTAAATACCAAATCAAAGGTGTTGGTCGTCGTGTAGCTCCTGACTATGTACCACGTACGGATTGGGATTGGATTATATACCCTCAAGGTCTGTATGACCAAATCATTCGTGTGAAGAAAGATTATCCGAACTACAATAAGATTTACATCACTGAAAATGGTCTTGGATATAAAGATGAGTTCGTTGATAATACTGTTTACGATGATGGTCGTATTGATTATGTCAAACAACACTTAGAGGTCTTGTCTGATGCTATTGCAGATGGAGCGAATGTAAAAGGTTACTTCATTTGGTCATTGATGGACGTCTTCTCATGGTCAAACGGTTATGAAAAACGTTACGGTCTCTTCTATGTAGACTTTGAAACTCAAGAACGTTATCCTAAGAAATCAGCTCACTGGTACAAGAAAGTAGCGGAAACTCAAGTGATTGAGTAGTAGAATGAGTAATTAGATATAGAATTCTAGTGAGGAAAAAGATGTTCAAAGATTTTATCCAATCAATTTATGAAAAAGTTTATATTATCAATTTTGATAAATGTTCTCAAATACCTTGTTTGACTAATGAGGAGCTGAAAAATCTTGGGAAATGGTATGTCTCTTCCGGTAAAGAATGGATTTGCCATTCAGACTATGAGCTAGAAGAATTTAAAAATATCTTTTTAAATTTTATCAGTCCTGAAGAACGGGATAATATCTCCTTTGATTCAGATTTTATGCCGTTTCAACAATCATAAAAAATCTAGGAAATTCTTTGTAAAAATCTTCATCAAAAAATGCGTCATATCAAGATTTTTATTTTCTTGATATGACGCATTTTATATTTTATCAATCCTCAGTTTTATGGTTTAGAAAGAATAATTTTTGTTTGTTTTGAAAGTTGGTCAAAGGTTTCTTTGCTCAGTTTAGAGTCTGAAACGATGGTATCAATATCAGAGATATTGTAGAAGGTATAGAAATCAAATTTATTGAACTTACTATGGTCAGCTAGTAAGTATTTTTTATTGGAATTGTTGAGAGCGATGCGTTGGGATTCACCTTCCTCTTCGCTGAAGGTCGCAATCGAATTGTCCTTAATACCATTACAGCTAACGAAGGCTTTAGAAAATTGGAGATTGGCTAGGTTTTGTAAGGTTAGTGTTCCCACAAAGGCTCCAGTGATAGAGCGATAGTTTCCACCGATTAAAATCAAATCTGTTAGTTTTCGTTCGTTTAGGATGAGAAAGACTGGTAAACTGTTTGTTACAACACGAATATTATCAATTGGAAGTTCACGGGCAAAAGATTCCAAGGTTGTACCTGGGCCGATAAAAATGGTCTCCCCCTCATCAATTAAATGGCCTGCAAAACGGCTGATTTCTTGTTTTTCTGCGATTTGTAAGCTTTGTTTTTCAATATTGGAACGTTCATTATTTAAAATAGAACCTGTGCGAATTTTTTCAGCTCCCCCGTGCACCCGAACAAGTAAATCCTTGTCGGCTAACTCTTGTAAGTATCGTCTAGCAGTCATATCTGACACATCCAAGCGAGTCATGATTTCTTTTACAGTAATAGTTCCCTTTGTATTTACTGTTTCTAGAATATTATCTAGTTTTTCCTGCTTTAACATCGTTATCACCTCTATTTCTATTACTATTTTATCATAAAGTATGCAATCAATCAATTTAAAAAACAAAAGAAAACAAAAACAAAAATATCATGGTTGTTTTAAACAAACCATGATATTTGTTATCAGTTATGGGACAATTGAATTAGTCCAAACCGTAGTTGTAGTCATCGTCTTGCATGGCTTCAACTTCACCAAGAAGGTAACCATTTCCGACTTGAGAGAAGAAGTCGTGGTTGGAAGTACCTGTTGAAATACCGTTCATAACGATTGGGTTGACATCATCAGCTGAGTCTGGGAAGAGTGGATCTTGTCCCAGGTTCATGAGCGCCTTGTTAGCATTGTAGCGAAGGAAGGTTTTGACTTCTTCCGTCCAACCAACACCGTCATAGAGGCTTTCTGTATAGCCTTCTTCATTCTCGTAAAGAGTATAGAGCAAGTCGTACATCCATTCTTTGAGTTTTTCTTGCTCTTCTTCAGGCAATTCATTGAAACCGAGTTGGAATTTATATCCGATGTAGGTTCCGTGAACAGACTCATCACGAATAATCAGTTTGATGATTTCCGCAACGTTGGCTAGTTTGTTGTTACCGAGATAGTAGAGGGGAGTGAAGAAACCAGAGTAGAAGAGGAAGGTTTCAAGGAAGACGCTGGCAACTTTCTTTTCAAGTGGGCTACCGTTTAGGTAGATTTCGTTGACAATCTCAGCCTTCTTTTGTAGGTAAGGATTGGTATTGGTCCATTCAAAAATTTCTTCAATCTCAGCCTTTGTATTCAAGGTAGAAAAGATTGATGAATAAGATTTTGCATGGACAGATTCCATAAATTGGATGTTATTGAAAACAGCTTCTTCATGTGGTGTACGGATGTCTGCGCGAAGGGCTTGAACCCCAGTTTCAGATTGCATGGTATCCAAGAGAGTTAATCCACCAAAGACTTTACCGACCAGGTCTTTTTCCTTGTTTGATAACTTTCTCCAGTCATCCAAGTCATTTGATAAGGGAATACGTGTATCAAGCCAGAATTGCTCCGTCAGTTTTTCCCAAGTTGATTTGTCGATGACATCTTCGATGGCATTCCAGTTAATGGCTTTGTAGTAAGTTTCCATTTGAAATCTCTTTCTGTGTTTAGTATTGCGAACTCACAATTATTTCTATTTTATCATAATTCTAGAGGAGTATCGCACAAAAAGTCGGAGGACCGACTTTTTAGTTTTTCATAGTATAGATGCTTATTCCAGTTTAGTTTAGCAGGGTGAATGAATACTTATCTGAGAAAATGTAGTTTCCTCAAGCAAAGATTAAATCACACAACTTTCACATTGGTTGGCACCGACTTCTCCACCATCATCTGTAAAGGTACGGACGTAGTAGATAGACTTGATACCCTTGTTAAAGGCATAGTTACGAAGGATAGACAAGTCACGTGTCGTTTGTTTGTTTTCTTTCTTCCATTCGTAAAGTCCTTTTGGAATGTCACTACGCATGAAGAGGGTGAGTGAAAGTCCTTGGTCCACGTGCTCAGTCGCAGCAGCGTAAACATCGATTACCTTACGCATATCCATGTCGTAAGCAGAAGTGTAGTAAGGAATGGTTTCTGTTGACAAGCCAGCAGCAGGATAGTAGATTTTACCGATTTTCTTTTCTTGACGTTCTTCAATACGTTGCGTAATCGGGTGGATAGAAGCAGAAACATCGTTGATGTAACTGATAGAACCATTTGGCGCTACAGCAAGACGGTTTTGGTGGTAAAGACCATCTGCTTGAACCTTGTCGCGAAGTTCAGCCCAATCAGCAGCACTTGGGATAAAGACATCTTTGAAAAGTTCTTTAACACGGTCTGATGTTGGAACAAACTCGCCAGTCACATACTTGTCAAAGTAGCTTCCATTAGCATAATCTGATTTTTCAAAGTTGTAGAAGGTGATACCACGTTCACGCGCAATATTGTTTGACTCAACTAAAGTCCAGTAGTTCATGAGCATGAAGTAGATGCTTGTAAATTCAACAGACTCAGGCGATCCATATTCAATCAATTGTTGGGCAAGGTAGCTGTGAAGTCCCATTGCACCAAGACCAAAGGTATGAGCTTGGCTATTTCCATGGTCGATAGTAGGGACAGCTACGATGTGTGAACTATCTGTGACGAAAGTAAGGGCACGAACCATAGCACGGATAGAACGACCAAAGTCAGGTGAAGTCATCATGTTAACCACGTTGGTTGAACCAAGGTTACATGAAACATCTGTTCCCATTTGAAGGAATTCTTGAGCATCGTTGATCAAGCTCGGTTCTTGGACTTGAAGAATCTCAGAACACAAGTTACTCATGATAATTTTACCATCAACAGGATTTGCACGGTTAGCCGTGTCGATGTTGACAACATAAGGGTAGCCAGACTCTTGTTGCAATTTAGAGATTTCAGTTTCCAAATCACGCGCCTTGATTTTTGTCTTGCGGATGTTTGGATTTGCGACCAATTCATCGTATTTCTCAGTGATATCGATGTAGTTAAATGGCACACCGTATTCAAGCTCTACAGAATAAGGGCTGAAGAGGTACATTTCTTCATTTTTACGTGCTAATTCGTAGAATTTATCGGGCACCACAACACCAAGTGAAAGGGTCTTAACACGAACTTTTTCATCGGCGTTTTCTTTCTTAGTGGAAAGGAAGGCGATGATATCTGGGTGGAAGACGTTGAGGTAGACAACACCAGCGCCTTGACGTTGACCAAGTTGGTTAGAGTAAGAGAAACTGTCTTCAAATAGTTTCATAACTGGAACAACACCTGAAGCTGCTCCCTCATAACCTTTTATAGGAGCACCTGCTTCACGGAGGTTACTGAGGGTAATTCCAACCCCTCCGCCAATACGTGAAAGTTGAAGGGCCGAGTTGATAGAACGTCCGATAGAGTTCATATCATCAGTTACTTGGATTAGGAAGCAAGATACTAACTCCCCACGGCGAGCACGTCCAGCATTCAAGAAGGAAGGAGTAGCAGGTTGGTAGCGTTGGTGGATGATTTCATTGGCAATATCGATTGCAACAGCCTCATTGCCATCAGCGAAATAAAGGGCGTTAAAGAAGACGCGGTCTTCCATGCTTTCAAGATAATATTCACCGTCATTAGTCTTTAAGGCATATTGATTGTAAAACTTATAGGCAGCCATGAAAGACTTGAATTGGAAGTTTTGATCTTTGATAAATTGAGCTAATTCTTCCAAAAATTCTGGACGGTATTTCTTGATAAAGGCTGTTTCGATGTAGTTGTGTTCAATGAGGTAGTTGATTTTATCTTTGATTGAATCAAAAACCATAGTGTTTGGAACTACATTTTCTTTAAAGAAGGCATCCAAGGCTTCCTTATCTTTATGAAGCATGATTTGTCCATTGACAGGACGGTTGATTTCGTTGTTGAGACGGAAGTAAGTCACGTCTTCAAGATGTTTTAATCCCATAAAATTTCCCTTATCTAATTACAAAAGAAAGGCTTCTAAGTTAGCCCTAGAAGCAGTTTCTTCTGGATGATGTACTAAGATTATGCTAATTGTTTCAACTTTCCTGGTTGGAAACCTGAAAAGACTTCAGTTGGTGTTTGGATAACAGGAGCTGCGCTGAAACCGAGCTCTTTAACTTGATCGATGTACTCAGGTTGCTCATCAAGATTGATTTCACGATAAGCGACATTATTACTGTCCAAGAAACGTTTGGTCATCTTACATTGGACACAGTTGTTTTTAGAATAAACGGTTACCATTGTGTAACTCCTCTTTCAAAATAGATTACTTTCTTAGTATATCAGAAAATAAATTTTTGTCAATGATTTAAAACTAAATATAGTGGTCTGTTTTTCTGCTCAAGCCTACAAAACACAATATGTAGTGTTTGCTTTGTGAAATAGTGATAATTATCCTATAAGTTGTTTTTTGAAAAACTATATCCTGTGTTTTGTTATCTAAAATAGAAGATTTTCAGCAAGTTATCTGAAAGGAAATCGAATAAATCCCATAAAATGCTTGAAAAAAATCCTAGAAGATGATATAATACCAAATTGTAAGGGTTATCACATATAACTCAAAAAAGAAAGAACAAAAGGAGAGTCAAACTATGGCTTCTAAAGATTTCCACGTAGTGGCAGAAACAGGTATTCACGCACGTCCAGCAACATTGTTGGTACAAACTGCAAGCAAATTTGCTTCAGATATCACTCTTGAGTACAAAGGTAAATCAGTTAACCTTAAATCAATCATGGGTGTTATGAGTCTTGGTGTTGGCCAAGGTGCTGACGTAACTATCTCAGCTGAAGGTGCAGATGCAGATGATGCTATCGCTGCAATCTCAGAAACAATGGAAAAAGAAGGATTGGCATAAGGAAAATGACAGAAATGCTTAAAGGAATCGCAGCATCTGATGGTGTTGCCGTTGCAAAAGCATATCTACTCGTTCAACCGGATTTGTCATTCGATACTGTTTCAGTCGAAGATACAAACGCAGAAGAGGCTCGTTTGGATGTAGCTCTTGAAGCTTCTCAAAACGAGCTTTCTCTTATCCGTGAGAAAGCTGTAGGTACGCTTGGTGAAGAAGCGGCTCAAGTTTTTGACGCTCATTTGATGGTTCTTGCTGACCCAGAATTGATTGGTCAGATTAAAGAAACAATCCGTGCTAAGAAAGTCAATGCAGAAGCAGGTCTTAAAGAAGTGACTGACATGTTCATCACTATCTTTGAAGGCATGGAAGACAACCCATATATGCAAGAACGTGCAGCGGATATCCGCGACGTGACTAAACGTGTATTGGCAAACCTTCTTGGTAAGAAATTGCCAAACCCAGCTTCTATCAATGAAGAAGTAATTGTGATTGCGCATGACTTGACACCATCTGATACAGCTCAATTGGACAAAAACTTTGTAAAAGCTTTTGTAACAAACATCGGTGGACGTACAAGCCACTCAGCTATCATGGCACGTACACTTGAAATTGCAGCTGTATTGGGAACAAATAACATCACTGAAGTAGTGAAAGACGGTGATATCCTTGCCGTTAACGGAATTACTGGTGAAGTGATTATCAACCCAACAGATGAACAAGCGGCAGAATTTAAAGCAGCTGGTGAAGCTTATGCTAAACAAAAAGCTGAATGGGCACTTTTGAAAGATGCTCAAACAGTAACTGCTGACGGTAAACACTTCGAGTTGGCAGCTAACATCGGTACTCCAAAAGACGTTGAAGGTGTTAACAACAACGGTGCAGAAGCTGTTGGACTTTACCGTACAGAGTTCTTGTACATGGATTCTCAAGACTTCCCAACTGAAGATGAGCAGTATGAAGCATACAAGGCTGTTCTTGAGGGAATGAATGGTAAACCAGTGGTTGTTCGTACAATGGATATTGGTGGAGATAAGGAACTTCCTTACTTCGATATGCCACACGAAATGAACCCATTCCTTGGATTCCGTGCCCTTCGTATCTCTATTTCTGAAACTGGAGATGCAATGTTCCGTACACAAATCCGTGCCCTTCTTCGTGCTTCTGTTCATGGTCAATTGCGTATCATGTTCCCAATGGTTGCTCTTTTGAAAGAATTCCGTGCAGCTAAAGCAGTTTATGAAGAAGAAAAAGCAAACCTTCTTGCTGAAGGTGTTGCAGTTGCGGATGACATCCAAGTTGGTATCATGATTGAAATCCCTGCAGCAGCGATGCTTGCAGACCAATTTGCAAAAGAAGTAGACTTCATGTCAATTGGTACAAACGACTTGATCCAATACTCAATGGCAGCAGACCGTATGAACGAACAAGTTTCATACCTTTACCAACCATATAACCCATCAATCCTTCGCTTGATCAACAACGTTATCAAGGCAGCTCACGCTGAAGGTAAATGGGCTGGTATGTGTGGTGAAATGGCTGGTGACCAAAAAGCTGTTCCACTTCTTGTCGGAATGGGCTTGGATGAGTTCTCTATGTCAGCAACATCTGTCCTTCGTACACGTAGCTTGATGAAGAAATTGGATACTGCTAAGATGGAAGAGTACGCAAACCGTGCCCTTACAGAGTGTTCAACAATGGAAGAAGTTCTTGAACTTCAAAAAGAATACGTTAACTTTGATTAATCGAAAAGTCCTTGCAACTAAGTTGCAAGGTTTTTTTATAGTTTAAAATCATAAAATCTATTAACTAGTTCATAAAATGCTTGACAATAAAAAAAATCGGAGTAGAATATTAACTAGTTAAATAACTAGTTAAGGAGTTTTTATGAAGAAACAAAATTTGTTTTTAGTGTTGTTAAGTGTCTTTCTTTTGTGTTTAGCTGCTTGTGGGCAGAAGGAGAGCCAGTCAGGTAAAGGGGTGAAAATTGTGACTAGTTTTTATCCTATCTATGCCATGGTCAAGGAAGTATCTGGTGACTTGAATGATGTTCGAATGATCCAGTCAAGTAGCGGAATTCACTCCTTTGAACCTTCAGCAAATGATATCGCAGCCATCTATGATGCAGATGTCTTTGTTTACCATTCGCATACACTTGAATCTTGGGCAGGAAGTCTGGATCCCAATCTAAAAAAATCCAAAGTTAAAGTTTTAGAGGCTTCAGAAGGAATGACATTGGATCGTGTCCCTGGTCTAGAAGATGTGGAAGCAGGTGATGGTGTTGATGAAAAAACGCTTTATGATCCTCAC
>NZ_RJNR01000021.1:0-17639 GCF_003942685.1 Streptococcus mitis
GGAGGATGATGTGGTTGAAACACTGAACTTCAAACGTTGGAGCAATGTCAACTTGGTAACAGGTCATATTGACTTCCAAGACTGGACAACTAATGATGATACGTTTGATAAAGTGGTCTCTCCAACCATCGCAGGTTACACAGCGGATAAATCAGAAATCCCAGCTGTAAGTGGAGTTCAAGCGAAAGACCAAGACCGTGTTGAAACAGTTACTTACCGTAAGGATGCTCAAAAAGCAATTATCCGTTACGTAAGCACTAACGGTAACCATGTTCTCACAACAGATGAAGTAACAGGTAAGTCAGGCGAAGCCATTGCCTACAGCACAACAAGTCAAATCACAGAATTCAAGAAACAAGGTTATAAGCTTGTTAGCGATGAATTCACAGCAGGTGGTGCGAAGGTTTATGACTACGATACAGCACGTGACCAAGTCTACACTGTAACCCTTTCAGAACGTGTTGAACCAGTTAACCCAGATAACCCAACCCCACAACCAAACACACCAATCAATCCAGGACAACCAGATAGCCCACGTTGGCCAGCTAGTGTTCATGATTTGGATAACAAGGAAAGTGTTAGCCGTACCATCCATTATGTTTACGAAGATGGAAGCAAGGCTAAGGATGATGTGGTTGAAACACTGAACTTCAAACGTTGGAGTCGTATTAACCTAGTGACTGGTCAAATTTTCTTCCAAGACTGGACAACTAATGATGATACGTTTGATAAAGTGGTCTCTCCAACCATCGCAGGTTACACAGCGGATAAATCAGAAATCCCAGCTGTAAGTGGAGTTCAAGCTAAAGACCAAGACCGTGTTGAAACAGTTACTTACCGTAAGGATGCTCAAAAAGCTGTTATCCGTTATGTAAGCACTAACGGTAACCGTGTTCTCACAACAGATGAAGTGACAGGTAAGTCAGGTGAAGCCATTGCCTACAGCACAACAAGTCAAATCACAGAATTCAAGAAACAAGGCTACAAGCTTGTCAGCGATGAATTCACAGCGGGTGGTGCGAAGGTTTATGACTACGATACAGCACGTGACCAAGTCTACACTGTAACCCTTTCAGAACGTGTTGAACGTGTAACACCGAAAGATCCTAAACCACAACCAAACACCCCAGTCAATCCAGGACAACCAAATACACCAAATTGGCCACGTACTGTCGAGAGAATGGAGAAATTGACTCAAACAATAACTCGTCGTATCAACTTCCGTTACCTTAAAAATGGAAAAGCTGCATATGGAACGATTGATCAACATATCAGCTATGAAAGAAATGCTCTTGTGAATTTGGTTTCTGGTGATATCAATTATGAACAATGGAAGATTACTGGTATTAAAAACCAAGATGTTGTAGCTCCAGTAGCATCTCAACCATCAGCTACAACTCCTACAGTAGCAAATAATAGTGTAACAAGAGTTGTAAGATCATCTAGTGTAAGACTAGCTTTAGCTCCACAAGTTACTAATTCTCAAGAGTCTCCATTAGGCTTAACTGTGACAGAAAATGGTGAGCGTTCAGTACGTCGTTCATCAAGAGGTAAACGTGCCACTGTAGCAGAGCCAGATAGTTCAACTAATTCAGAAGCTGATTCATCTGTTAATGCAGTGTTCAAAGCAGTACGAACTCCTATTACACCAAAATTCTATGCTACTGTGAATAAAATAGGAACGATGGAGGTTAACCCAAATTCTCCTCAAGATACAGAAGTTAATGTCGACTTGAAAGAAATGGGACGTATTGTAGCAGTCAATAATAAAGGACAATATATCAATGAACAAGGAGAGGTTGTACAAAACATTGAAGACGCTCTCTATAAGTACTATGATAATGATCCAAACGATGCAACAAAAGCAGCGGAAACAAAAATTCCTGCGGCTCCAAAATTCCATGTATTAAATAATACGCAACCAACTGTTTGGGGATATAATATTGTTGACAAGACAATCGAACCAAATGATGAATCTGATCCTGATCGTATCGGAAAAGATACCTTTGTAACATATAATGAAATTATTGATCCAGTATCTAAGGAAACAGAGCAAACTGTGAGCTTTACTGGTGCAGATTCTGCAACTCCTAAAGATAATGTGCAAAATGATTTTGTCTTCAAGGGATCATATAATGAAGCGACTAAAGAAACAACTTGGGAAAACAAGAACCATACCTATGGCATAGTTAAAGTCCCAGTTGTGGCAGGATATTTTGCTGATAAATCAGAAGCTGGTGCTAAGACAGTTACGCCAGATTCACCAAAAGCAACAGATACAGTTACATATAAAGCTTTGGGTAAAATCATTCCAGTAGATGCTTCTGGAAATGTGATTGTAAATGCTCCTCAACCACAATACATGAATGATGCAAATGATCCTCGTAAAGCTGGAGAAACTGCAGTACCTGAAATTGTAGGCTACAAACCAGAGCGTACAAGTGTCACACCTGAAAATCCAGGTGAAGATACAAAGGTAATTTACGTCAAGAAAGATCAAGTTGCAGTGGTTCGTTATATAGATGTTGATAATAAGGATGAGGTCGTTCATACAGACAATGTTACTGGTAAATCTGGAGAAAAGATTGCTTATACGACAGAAACTGTTTTGAAATCATTGATAGAAAAAGGGTACTTATTACAGAAAGATGGTTTCCCTACAGATGCAACTTTTGATACAGATGAAACTAAAGTTCAAGACTATACAGTTCTATTGAAACATAAGATCACTGTTAAAAAAGATGTTCCTAAAGTAGTAGAGAGAACGATCCATTATGTATTTGCAGATGGTACAAAAGCAAGTGAAGATCACCATGATCAAGTAAGTTTTTCACGTATGTTAAGTATCGATAATGTAACAGGTAAAACTACAAGTACATCTTGGGTTTCTGAAGATGGAGTAACAAGTTTTGACGAAGTGGTGTCTCCAACCATTGCAGGATACAATCCTGATCTTGCTAAGGTAGATTCGGTTCAAGGAATTACAGCAGAAACTGGAAATCAAGTTGTAACTGTAACTTATAGAAATGTTCAACCAATTCCACAAGTTACACCAACTCCGGTTCCAACGCCAGCTCCAAAAGTGCCATCAGCAGTTCCAACGCCAACGCCAGCTCCAAAAGAGGGAGAAAAAGACCTTCCAAAAACTGCAGGTCGCTCTTCTGGTATGGCTCAAGCTCTAGGAGTGCTTGGCCTAATTGCTGGATTCAGTTTAGTTGGAAAAGCAAAACGAGATGAATAAAATCAAAACAAAACTCTAGACGACAAAATATTGTAAGTGTAGTGTTTTAGGGAGTGAGAATGTATGTCAATACAGCATCAATTCCACTCCCTTTTTTATCATAAAATAGTTAGAGAGAAAAAATATGTATTCAAGAGTAAAACGGAATCAAATGAATAAGGTAAACAAGTATTCCATTAGAAAATCAAGTTTTGGTGCAGTATCTGTTGCTGTAGCTGCCTTGATGGTTTTTGGTACTTATTCCGATGTGGGTGCAGATGAACAGAAAGTATATTTGCATCGTACTGAAAAAGAAGAACAAAAAGTATCTGAAAACCCAGACGATACCAAGCAAAAAAATTCAGAGGAAAAATTAGCAGAATTGTCTTCCACTCTTCAAGCTCCAGTTTTGGAAAAAGAAGAATTAGATGTCAATGCCCTTCTAAAAAAGGAAGCAGAATCTAAAGTGGCAGCTGAGACAAAAAATTCTGACTCAAAAGAATTAACTTCTAAAGAAGTAAAACCTAGCGAAGAAAAAACTACTTCACCTGCTTCAAGTGAAAAGGTAAAAGAAGAAAAATCAATCGAAAAAATTACTTTGGATCAGGTTGTATCAGAAGCAGAAGTTTTAAATCAAGTCGCTTTACGTTATTCTCAAGAAGCAGAACGTAAAGCTGAAGAAAAAGCCTTAGTTCAAGCAGCTGTTAAGGCAGCCACCATTCAGATTTCACAATCAAAAGCCTTGTTAAAAGATTCATCTGTTAGTGCAGAAAATCTTAAGACTCAATTAAATCAACTGTATTCAGCTATCGAAACAGTGTATACTGAGTTGCAACGTGCAGGACATGGCAAGAAAATTAGCGCTAGTCTATCGCCAATTCAAACACAAGATGTAGCTATCGATAATGGAAATATTATTGCCAGTGGTACAATCGATATGGCGGATCGTGTGACTTCAACAGGTATTGCTGATTATCGTTTCCAATTAAAATTTAAAAATGGTGCCTATCATAAGGGAGATATCTTCACAATTGGCTTGAAGGAATTACCGCAAGACAATAATCTTCCTCAAAAATTGGTTGCTGAAGGTAAAGTATTTGCAGAACGAGTGAGTCTGGTTCAGAAAAATGATAATGCCAAAGCTGGAAGCCTTTCATACTGGGCTTCACGTGGAGATCGTGACGTTGCTCTGGACACAAAAGAATCATGGGATTTAGTTGACAAAGGAAGTCATATTGAAGCAACATACCGTTTCACTGACGAAATTGAACGCTTAGACGATGTTACTTTTGAACTTCAATACAGAGGTGGAATTCGTTATCCTCGAGTGAACGTGGATAAGTCTGTAACTGGTGTTATTTCAGTTAATGGTCAAAATGTAGTCACTAAGAATTACACTGTGATTAAAACAGATATAGGAGCACCTAAAGTTTATGATACACCAGCTACAGCTAACTTCACAGGTGATGTTATGTTGGATGATGATGGTAGTATCAAAACATATAACAGCACTCTTCGTATCGGAACATGGAAATCAAACTTTAGTGCAGGGACCCGTTTCACCGTTCGTATCAATGATACAGAATTCAATAAGTTTGCTACTGTCGGTGAATTTGTTGAACGTGGTGCCCACAATGTCGAAATGATAAATACTAGCCCTGATACATCAAGAACAAGGGTAAATCGCCATAATGTTATTTTGGAGGCACCTCGTGAAGAGCCTGGTCAACATGCCAAATTCAAGATTCTTAAGGCAGCAGATAATGAATTAACCTTTGAATTGGTATCTGGAAAGATGTTGGCTGGAAGAACTTATGTATTACGTACAAAAGACTTTGGAGTTGACCGTGTTCCGACAAGTCACACAGTTAATTATCTGAATGAAGCTAGAAATGGTTTTAAATCAAATGTTCCAGGGACATTGACAGTTGTTGATGCCAAAGGTAAAAATCTTACAGACCAATACGAACAAGCTGCTGATTCTGATTGGAAAATTGCCAATCCAGATATGGTAAGAACAGATGGACGCCTTGTATATGGAGATGTAGCCGTTCGCTTCGTTGATACTCAAGGGAAAATGCTTCTTCCTGCCATTGCAGCGGTGGAAAATGGAGGTATCCTTCAAGACAAATTCACTACTGTAAGACCATCTACCAAAATTGATACTAGCTATGTAGCTACTTTAGAGAGAAATACAACTGAGACAGAAGTTCAAGAAAACAAAGGAATTCAAACAACATCTATCACAGCACCTTATTTATTGCATTCACCAAATGGTAAATATTATGTCTTTAAAGAATATGCACAGAATGATCGTTTCTATAGCAATACGAAGACATCTGGTACGATTACACGAGCTCAAGCTAACGTGGTAGCTGTGTACGAAGAAGCTAAATTTGGTAAAGTTGATATTCAGTATCGTGATAAAACAAGTCAAGCTATTTTAGAAACATTCAATACACCACATGATAAGAGTTCAAATCTCATTAACTTGTTGGGAAATAACTATGATGTGACTGCTAAAGTTCCTGAACGTTTCGAAAAAGATGGTGTAGTATATGTCTTGTCACAAACACCTGCTAATAGTAAGGGATATTTGACACAGGCTGATATCCATGTTGTTTATGATTATCTTGCTCAACAAAAAGCACAGGTTAAATACCTCAATCAAACAGAAACAAGTCCTAAAGTTTTAGGAAATGTGGATAGTGTAGTTGGTCTTCCAGGTGAAACAATTGTTTATAATTCAAAAACTCGTATTAATCAGTACCTAAAACAAGGATATGAATTAGTACATGATGGTTTTGCAAATGCTAATGATAAACGTTTCGACAGTGAAAAACAAACTGATCAAGTATTCTCAGTTCAATTAATCGAAAAAGTTGTGACTGTTACAGCAGATGATCCAAAACCAATTGCTGGAAATCCATTAGTAGCAGGAGATGCATTGTCACCTGTTTGGCCTAAATCGGTTGAAAATTTAGATACACTGAGAAAAATGACCAAGCAGACGATTCACTACAAATATCAAAAAGATGGCAAACAAGCTTTCAAAGATGTAGTTCGATCTGTAGTTTTTGAAAGAGTGGCGAGAGTTAACCTCGTTACTGGTGCAGTTATTTATGATAATTGGAAAATCACAAGAATTGATGATAAACCAGTAGCGTCAGTGGATACGACTGTTCATAAACCAAATGTCACTCCACAAGGAGTAACAACTATTGCAGCAACTCCTTCTAGTCTAGGGAATGGAATTTCTATCAAACCAGTTTTGACTGTTCCGAATCCAGTTGTTGCATCATCACCAATTGTTGCAAAACCCGTCGTATCGGTAAAACCAGTAACACCGGTTAAACCAGCAGTGTCAACTCCGGCTAAGCCAGCACCTGTAGTTAAACCAAAACCGGTAGCACCATCAACACCAGTCAAACCAGTAATTTCGACACCAGTAACTCCAGCGCCTGTTGACACACCACAACCAGTTGCTCCAGTGAAACCAGTAGCCCCTGCACCGGTAACACCTGTTAAACCAGTAGTATCTACTCCAGCTACACCAACACCAGCTGTGCAACCAAAACCGGTAGCGACTACTGATTCAAAACCTAGCTTAACTCCAGCTGAAGCCTTGGCTGCAATTAAACCAACAGATTTTTCTTCACAAACATCTGTTAATAAGAAAACAGAGACAAAACCTGTTCCTGGTGGAACGGCTACGACTACAACTACAACGACAACCACTGTTACCTCAAATGCGGCAACAGCGGGTCCAACAACACCGATTGTCACTATTACAACAAATGAAACTGAAACTCATTCAGAGGTGACAAGTGTCATTCATACTGGCACCACTAGCCACACGCATGTGGTCGGAGTTGTTACAAAACCAAACGTAGTTGTTACTCATCCAAAACCAAGTGTTCAGCCTAAACCGCATTTAACGAGACCTCATCATGGACCAGTACACCATGTTCCTTCACGTCCAGGTAAACAAGTTAAACCAATTAGAACTGGACCAGGAACTCGTGGTCATGCTAGAAGACATCGCTAAATATAAAGTGTTAATACTGATTTAACTAGTAGTATAGTATTAAATAGCACAAAAAATGAGCAACTTTAAATTTAAAGTGGCTCATTTTTATATTAAGGACTTCTTAAAATTTTCTATTTTTTATTGAATTGCTACGAACAAGTCTTGAGCTTGTTTTTCAAGTGAGTTTAGGACTGTTTCTTCAAGAACCAATTTTCCGTCTGCCCAGGCAGAGTCATTGACACGTGCAGCAGTAAAGTCACCAACGACTTGTGTACGGATGAATGGCAAAAGGTCCTTGTAAATAGCGAAGAGTTGATCGTGACCTGCATTGGCTACAGATGATACGGTAACAAACTTGTCTTGAAGGGCAGAAGCGCCACGTGTATCAGATAAGTCAAGAGCGCGAGATAGCCAGTCAAGTAAGTTTTTCACCATACCAGGGATAGAGAAGTTATAGACTGGAGAGAAAATCCAGATGGCATCCGCAGCGAGAACTGCTTCACGAGCAGCAGCTACAGCTGGATGTGTTGGAACTTCCAAATCTTGGCTGAAGAGAGGAAGGGTTGAATAATCAAGGTAGCTAACCTCTGCTTTACCAGCAAGTGCTTTCTCAGCTTCGAGAGCCATTTGGTGGTTGAAAGAACCTTGACGTAGTGATCCGACGATAAATAATACTTTTTTAGACATGATGTGTCTCCTTTTTCTTAAATTTCCGAGAAGTCTCTCGTTGTTATAAAATATATTACAACAAAACAAAA
This sequence comes from Streptococcus mitis, assembly GCF_003942685.1. Lineage (GTDB taxonomy): Bacteria > Bacillota > Bacilli > Lactobacillales > Streptococcaceae > Streptococcus > Streptococcus mitis_CD. Next base: position 8,009 of record NZ_RJNR01000021.1, read on the forward strand.
GGACTTGCAAGAAATTTGCTCAGAGTTTATTTGAAAATTATAAAATTGCTGAAACTCTAGTCAGTTGCCACTGGAAAAGTAAGAACTGTTTTTTGGATTTTAGTTTTCTTTGATTTTATAGGAGTATTCCAATATTCTCTTGTAATATAATGACATAAGTGCTAAAATAAACAAGAAAACTAGCAATAGAAACCGCAGAACAGCTATTTTCCGGTATCATTTCATAAATCATTAAAGGAACAATAATGGCATTGAAGAATGCTTCTAAAAGGGGTGGAGATCATGTAAGGCAAAGATTAACAAGTGACGGACAAAAGAAATAATACACTTGTTAAGGAGAAAAGATGTTAATAAGAAATTATCGGAAAAATATTGGCCTGATGGCCGGAGTTGAGTTTTTTGCATTTCTAGGGATTACCAGTTTTTGGATTCTCTTTCTCAGTCAAAACGGAATGTCTCTTTGGCAGATTGGACTTCTGGAGAGTATTTTTCATATGACCAGTCTTCTCTGTGAAATTCCATCTGGTATGTTAGCTGACCGCTATTCCTATAAGACCAACCTTTATTTAAGTCGAATAGCAGGGATTGTGTCTTCTATTCTTATGTTGGCTGGGCAGGGAAATTTTTGGATTTATGCGCTAGCTATGGCGATAAGTGCCTTGTCTTATAATTTTGATTCAGGAACAAGTGCAGCAATGGTCTATGACTCGGCTGTAGAGGCTGGGCTAAAGGAGCGCTATCTATCCATTTCAAGTTTCATGTCAGGAGTAGCAGAAGGAACTCGTTCTTTGGGGACAGTGTTGGCGGGATTTTTTGTCCATGGTCAATTGCACCTGACCTACTATATCATGATTGCCACTTCTATCATAGTTCTTGTCTTGATTTGGATGCTGAAAGAGCCCAGTGTCAAGCTAGAAAAAACTGATAGTGTGACCATGAAACAGATTATTTGGACTGTTAAGGAAGAGTTGGAGCGAAATCCCATGCTCTTCAACTGGATGATTTTGTCTCAGATTGTTGGTACACTCATGTGCATGTTTTATTTTTACTATCAAAATCAGTTACCAGATTTAAGTAGTTGGCAAATTTCAGCAGTTATGCTACTTGGAAGTCTCTTGAATATTGTCGCAGTCTATCTAGCGAGTAAGATTGGAAAGAAATATGCCGCCTTGAAGATTTTCCCTATCCTCGTCCTGCTGACTGGAGTTACCTACCTGCTGTCCTACTTTGGAACACCTCTAATCTATATTTTGGTTTATTTGATGAGTAATGCTCTATATGCTCTTTTTCAGCCGATTTTTGATAATGATTTGCAAGAGCGCCTCCCAAGTAAAGTAAGGGCAACCATGCTGAGTGTCTACTCAATGATGTTTAGCCTAAGTATGATTGTCTTCTTCCCACTGACAGGCTGGTTGATTGACAATTTAGGCTTTGTAGTAACATTTCTTTATCTAGGATCCTTTTTAGTCATGATTAGCCTTCTACTGACTATCTTTTTAGGAAAAATGGCTAAAAGAATAGATGATAAAATGATTCCATAGATTAAAAGAATTTCTGAAAACTTGAGTGCAAGCTCAGGTTTTTTAATACGGTGATTTCGCTTGTGTCTATGCTTTTCTCTCTCGGTTTTAAACAAGAAAAATCGGTTTACTTTGAAGGAAGAAATAAAATACGATTGTTCTTGCATTCACTTGTAATAAAGCCCAATAGATGGTAAAATAGACGAGTGAAAACAAGACAAAATAAAGCAAAAAATAATCTACTGTGGCAGTATGGTCTAGGGATGACGATTTTGTTTGTGGTTATCAGTGCTTCCTTTCTGTATCTGGTTTCTCTTAGCATGAAACCTTATCAAACAGCTAAAAGTGAAGGAGAAAAATTAGCTCAGCAGTATGCAGGATTAGAGCAGGCTGATCAGGTTGATTTATACAATGGCTTGGAATCTTATTACAGCGTTCTTGGTCGTAATAAACAGCAAGAAGCACTTGCTGTCCTGATTGGAAAAGATGACCATAAGATTTACGTTTATCAGCTAAATCAGGGTATTTCACAAGAAAAAGCAGAAGCGGTTTCTAAGGAAAAAGGAGCTGGCGAGATTGACAAAATTACCTTTGGCCGTTATCAAGACAAGCCAATCTGGGAAGTCAAGTCAGGATCTGATTTTTATCTAGTAGATTTTGAAACAGGAGCATTGGTCAATAAGGAGGGCCTATGAAACTATCCAACCGTGTTTTAGAAATGGAAGAAAGTGTGACCTTGGCTGCTGGAGCCCGTGCCAAAGCACTGAAGGCTGAGGGAAGAGATATCTTGTCTCTAACCTTGGGTGAGCCAGATTTCACTACTCCAAAAAATATCCAAGATGCCGCCATTGCATCGATTCAAGATGGGCGTGCTTCTTTTTATACAGTAACCTCAGGCCTGCCAGAGCTCAAGGCAGCAGTCAATACCTACTTTGAGCGCTTTTACGGCTATTCTGTAGTGCCAAATCAAGTGACAGTAGCTGCAGGAGCAAAATATTCTCTCTATACCTTCTTTATGGCTGTGGTCAATCCAGGTGATGAAGTTATCATCCCAACCCCCTACTGGGTCAGCTATGGAGATCAGGTTAAGATGGCAGAGGGTGTGCCAGTCTTTGTTCCTGCTAAGGAAGACAATCACTTTAAGGTGACTGTAGAGCAGTTAGAAGCAGCTCGCACAGACAAGACCAAGGTTTTGGTGCTGAATTCACCATCTAATCCGACAGGTATGATTTACACCCGTGAGGAACTCTTAGCAATCGGGAACTGGGCTGTAGAAAATGATATTCTCATCCTAGCAGACGATATCTATGGGCGCTTGGTATATAATGGCCATGAGTTCACACCTATTTCTAGTCTATCAGAAGCAATTCGCAAGCAAACAGTGGTTATCAATGGTGTGTCTAAAACCTATGCTATGACTGGTTGGCGGATTGGCTATGCCGTCGGAGAAGCAGATATTATCGCTGCCATGTCCAAGATTGCAGGTCAAACAACTTCGAATCCGTCAGCAGTAGCCCAGTATGCAGCAGTTGAGGCTCTATCAGGTGAGCAAGATACTGTAGAAAGCATGCGTCAGGCTTTTGAAGAACGTCTCAATACCATCTATCCCCTACTTGCTGAGGTGCCAGGATTTGAAGTGGTCAAACCGCAAGGAGCCTTCTATCTCTTCCCAAATGTCAAAAAGGCAATGGAGATGAAAGGCTATACGGATGTGACAGACTTTACAACCGCTATCCTAGAAGAAGCCGAAGTGGCCTTGGTAACAGGAGCAGGCTTTGGAGCGCCAGAAAATGTGCGTCTCAGCTATGCGACAGACCTAGACACGCTTAAAGAAGCAGTTAACCGCTTGAAAGCATTTATGGAAAAATAAAAGAAAAAGAAAAGGAAAAATAATGACAAAACGTGTAACGATTATTGATGTAAAAGACTATGTTGGTCAAGAAGTGACGATTGGCGCTTGGGTTGCCAACAAATCAGGAAAAGGGAAAATCGCCTTCTTGCAATTGCGTGACGGGACAGCCTTCTTCCAAGGTGTAGCCTTTAAACCAAACTTTGTAGAAAAATTTGGTGAAGAAGTGGGGCTTGAGAAGTTTGATGTCATCAAACGCTTGAGCCAAGAAACGTCTGTCTATGTGACAGGTATTGTTAAAGAAGACGAACGTTCTAAGTTTGGCTATGAGTTGGATATTACAGACATCGAAGTGATCGGTGAATCTCAAGACTACCCAATCACACCAAAAGAACACGGAACAGACTTCTTGATGGACAACCGTCACTTGTGGCTCCGTTCTCGTAAGCAAGTAGCGGTGATGCAAATCCGTAACGCTATCATTTATGCAACATATGAGTTCTTTGACAAGAACGGCTTTATGAAGTTTGATAGCCCAATTCTTTCAGGAAACGCGGCAGAAGATTCAACTGAACTCTTTGAAACTGACTACTTCGGAACGCCAGCCTACTTGAGCCAATCAGGTCAGCTTTACTTGGAAGCAGGAGCTATGGCACTTGGTCGTGTCTTTGACTTTGGTCCAGTATTCCGTGCTGAAAAATCAAAAACACGCCGTCACTTGACTGAGTTCTGGATGATGGACGCAGAGTACTCCTACTTGACACATGATGAGTCGCTTGACTTGCAAGAAGCTTATGTGAAAGCTCTTCTACAAGGTGTTCTTGACCGTGCGCCTCAAGCCTTGGAAACATTGGAACGTGATACAGAACTCTTGAAACGCTACATTGCAGAGCCATTCAAACGCATCACTTACGATCAAGCCATTGACCTCTTGCAAGAGCATGAAAATGATGAAGACGCTGACTACGAGCATCTTGAGCATGGAGATGACTTTGGTTCACCACATGAAACTTGGATTTCAAACCACTTTGGTGTGCCAACATTTGTCATGAACTACCCAGCAGCCATCAAGGCCTTCTACATGAAACCAGTTCCTGGAAATCCAGAGCGCGTGCTTTGTGCAGACTTGCTTGCTCCAGAGGGATATGGAGAAATCATCGGAGGGTCTATGCGTGAGGAAGACTATGATGCCCTTGTCGCAAAAATGGATGAACTTGGCATGGATCGTACAGAATATGAATTCTACCTTGACCTTCGTAAATATGGTACAGTTCCACATGGTGGATTTGGAATCGGTATCGAGCGTATGGTAACCTTCGCAGCAGGAACAAAACACATCCGTGAAGCCATCCCATTCCCACGTATGTTGCACCGTATCAAACCGTAAATAAAATAAAAAAGTTATTATAATAAAAAGAAGGGTAATTCCTTCTTTTTGTATTTTGGGTACAAAAATATTATACAAAAAGCGAGAATATATAGATCTTTTTGGTTGACTGATGTTAAAAATATATGGTAAAATTGGATAATGAGTATTGTGTTGTAGTTTCGTTAAAGAAGGCTTTCTTTAGCAGGAGAGGCAGGGAACATGAAGGACTTCAACCTTATTCTAAATTAACATATATATATAAATAAGGAGAAAACATGTATTCAAGAATGGAAAAATACCATGGTAGAAGAGCCCAGCGCTTTTCTATTCGTAAGTATAGTTTTGGTGCAGCTAGTGTTCTTTTGGGGACTGCTCTTCTTTTAGGAGCAAATGCTGTTAAAGCTGATGAGACAAACACTGGTTCTGCAAAGGCTACAGAAGTTACAAATTCTGATAAACAGAAATCTGATTCTGGTTCAACAACACCCGTTGTTGAAGAACTTCCTGAATTAAAGATTGATGCTGTAAAAGCAGATGAAAAACCTGAAGTAAAAGAAGATGCTAAAACTGAAGCTAAACCTGTAGCAGAAAAAGAAGTTACCGTTAAAGCTGAAAAAGAAAAGCCAGCTAAAGATCAAACTGATAAAAAAGAAACAGATAAAGAAAAAACTGCGAAGATCGAAACAGAAAAAGCACAAGATGAAGTGAAGACAGTTCTTACTCAATTGACTTCAGAAGCTGATGTTATGGCATCTGTAGCCTCAAACTTCTCAGATAAAGAAGTCAAAGATGAATCGGCTAAAAAAGAACTTGCGGTTAAGATTGAGGCAGTGAAACTTGAAGCAGCGAAGTCTAATGATTTGCTTTCATCCGATGCATCTAAAGATCAAATGGTAGCTCAAGTGAATCGTCTTTCTGCTGCCATTGAAGCAGTTTATACGGAAATGAAACGTGCTGGCCATGCAGGTAAAGTAGAATCGGTATTAGCTGCTACTGCATCAAAAATTACAGGTAAAGATGTTTTTAAAGATGGAGAAACAGTTAAAGCTGTAACAAACGCTTATGTTGATATGAATGCAGATAATACGGCTCCTACAGGATGGGGATTTGATACTACTATTAGTACATCAACTCTTAAAGCGGGTTCTATTACAAAAATTGAACTTACTAACTTAGCTGAGTTAGGTGCTGGTTTGGCAGTAAATACGGAAATCAGAGCGACTGATGGAACAGTAGTTGGTAAAGTTAAATCTATCGACTTTAAAACAACTACAGGAAACAACAATAATAAATCTGTACCATATTGGGCACAACGTACACAACGTGGTATGACTTATGACCAACGTGTTGCTGAGCAACCAGCGGTAGCTAACGAAACTGGAACATATACTTACAACATCGAGTGGAACGATAAAGTAAAAGACTATCCGAATGTGTCGTTTGGAGCGAGTAATTTATCGGGTGATGGATATTTAGCTCCACAAATTTCAAAAGACACTCCGTATACAGCGACTATTAAAATTGATGGGCGTACAGTTCTGGAACATACTTATACAAGAAAAGGTCAACAACCTAGCTATCAAAAACAAGGTACGAGTGCATCACTAAGTGAAAACAATGGATTGACATACCTTAACAATGAGCAAATAGGTAGAAGTGATTCAATCGTATTAAAAACTGATTCAGATGTTCGTTATGGAGTAGGATCTAAATTTACAATCAAACTTCCAAATGCAGATTTTACTGAATTCAAAGAACTTGAAGGAAGTTCTAACTTTGTAAATGGATTAAATACAGCGTCTACTATTAACCCTAATAAAGGAGATAGTATTACATATCGCCCGCAAAACCGTTGGTCTAATGCTAGAGCTAATGAAAACAATGTATGGATTTTACAAGATGGTCGAGATACTGGTTTTACATTAACACCTAGATTAATTTCACCAACGGAATTAGAACTTACTGTTACAGAAGGAACTATTCAAGAAGATTCTATAGTCTCTATGCCTCTTCAATCTTTAGGTATTGAAAAAGTAATAAAAGACAAAACTCTAACAAGTGAATATTCTAATATTACTTATGAAAATGGATTAATTAAACAAGGTTATGTAGGAAACGATAAAACTGCAGCAACTCTTACTGTATCAGGTGGAGAATCTATTAACGGTGAGAAAGAAGATGTTATAACTACAGTGCCAAACGGTTGGAGTGTTAAAGGTGATGGTAAAGTTCAAGGTGAGCCACCAACAGGTGCTGTTGTTAGAACATTCAAAGATTTAGTGACAGGTGAAGTTATAGGTTTTGAACCAACAAGATATACGGGGAATATTCCTTTAAGTGAAGATGGTTCAAAAGATTACACTAATGTACTTGGAAACAAATATGATGTAAGTAATGATCACGTAGACTTAGTTAAAGAAGTTAACGGAGAAGAATACATTCTTGCAGATCTTCCTCCTGAAAACGTAAAAGGTACACTAAGTGTTACGAAGACAAGAGCAAGAGATTTATATTCTGAAGAAGAATTAAAAGCTAAAGGTATAAATGGATCTGCATTTGTTACCCCAGCAGAGTATGATTATGTTAAGAAAACAAAAGTAGAAGAAGTAAACCGTACAATTAAATTTGTATACGCTGACAATGTTGCAGGCTTAGCGGGTACTGATGTATTCCCATCACAAAAACAAACTGTAAGTTACACAGGTTCAATCAAGTTAACTGCACAAGGTAAAGCGGTAATTAACTCTGAAGACAAACCAGTTTATATTAACTGGAAAGGAACTAATGGTCAAAGTACTGATCTTCCAGAACTTGCAGTACCACAAAAAGAAGGTTACATCGCAAGTGTTGAAAAAGTACCAGTACAAGCAACAACAGCTACAGATGAAGATTACGAATATGTTGTTAAATATACAGCAATTCAAAAAGCGAAAACAACATTTGTAGATGAAAAAGGAAATGCAATTCCAGGGGTAGCTGAAATTACTGAACAAGGTGGATCAGAAACTCCATTAACAAAAGAAGCTGATGTTAAAGCTAAGATCAAAGAACTTGAAAACAAAGGATATGAATTAGTATCTAATACATACCCAGAAGGTGGTAAGTTCGATACGGATAAAGATACAGATCAAGAGTTCAAAGTAACACTTAAACAAAAAGAAGTTACAGTAACACCAGATCAACCAAAAACACCAGGAACTCCAGTAGATCCAAACAACCCAGACGGACCTAAATACCCAGCTGGCTTGGAAGAAAAAGATCTAAACAAAACAGTAACACGTACAATCACTTATGTGTACGAAGATGGAACTCCAGTATTAAATGAAGATGGAACACCAAAAACAGTAACACAAGAAGCTAAATTCACACGTGAAGCAAAAGTGAACTTGGTAACAGGAGAAGTTACATACGGAGACTGGACACCAGCACAAGACTTAGCTGAAGTTAAATCACCAGTAGTTAAAGGATACTTAGCTGACAAAGCAAGTGTTGCGGTGGTAAATGTAACAGGTGATTCTGAAGATATTAAAGAAGTAGTAACATACAAACCACTAGGATCATGGGTACCAAATATCCCGGGACAACCAACAAACCCAATCAAATATCCGAATAATCCAGATGATCCAACAAAACCAGGAACTGATAAACCGGTATTACCATACGTACCAGGTATGACTCCAAAAGATGGAAATGGACAACCACTTAAACCAGTAGATCCACAAGATCCAACTAAAGGATATGTCATTCCAGATATTCCAAACGATCCAACTCAAAGTACGCCGATTAACTACGTAAAAGATACTCAAAAAGCTAAAACAACTTTCGTAGATGAAAAAGGAAACCCAATTCCAGGTGTTGATGCTATTACTGAAGAAGGTGACTCAGATACACCACTTACAAAAGAGGCTGATGTAAAAGCGAAAATCAAAGAACTTGAAAACAAAGGATATGAATTAGTATCTAATACATACCCAGAAGGTGGTAAGTTCGATAAAGATAAAGATACAGATCAAGAGTTCAAAGTAACGCTTAAAGCTAAAGAAGTTACAGTAACACCAGATCAACCAAAAACACCAGGAACTCCAGTAGATCCAAATAACCCAGATGGACCTAAATACCCAGCTGGCTTGGAAGAAAAAGATCTAAACAAAACTGTTACACGTACAATCACTTATGTGTACGAAGATGGAACTCCAGTATTAAATGAAGATGGAACACCAAAAACAGTAACACAAGAAGCTAAATTTACACGTGAAGCTAAGGTCAACTTAGTAACAGGTGAAGTGACTTACGGAGATTGGACTCCAGCTCAAGACTTAGCTGAAGTTAAATCACCAGTAGTTAAAGGATACTTAGCTGACAAAGCAAGTGTATCAACTACAAAAGTAACTGCGGATTCAAAAGATGCTACAGAAGTAGTAACCTACAAACCAATCGGATCATGGATTCCAAACATCCCAGGTCAACCAACAACTCCAATCAAGTATCCAAATGACCCACAAGATCCAACAAAACCAGGACAACCAACAGAAGTGTTACCATACGTTCCAGGATTCACTCCAGAAGATAAAGATGGCAACCCACTTAAACCAGTTGATCCGAAAGATCCATCAAAAGGATATGTAGTACCAAACATCCCAACAGATCCAAGTCAAGATACAGTAATTAACTACGTAGCAAACAAAGCAAACTTGGTAGTTAAATATGTAGATGAAAAAGGCAAAGACTTAATCCCTTCAGAAACAACAGAAGGAAAAGTGGGAGATGAGTACTCTACAAGTGGAAAAGTTATTCCAGGACACCTACTAGTTCGTGTTGAAGGAGAAGCTAAAGGTAAGATTGGAAAAGATGGTTCAACAGTAACATACGTTTACAAACCAATCGGATCATGGA